>CAMDGL010000005.1 GCA_945897845.1 Chitinophaga pinensis
GCAGGGTGCGAAAAAGACGAAAATAATGACAATAATCTGGTTGTTAAGGAATTTCCAACCTTGTCCATGGGATATAATTTAAAACCCGGAGAAACTGTAATTATTCGTAATCAGGACACTTTTGAAAAAATATTTTCCAAAGATTTAATAGCACAGATTACATCATTACAGAACATTGACTTTACAAAGTATGATGTCCTTGCAGGTGAAAACTTTTATACAAGAGGTATTGCTAAGTTAGAGCACAAGTTTATCAAAATGGGAAATTATTCATATTTATACAAACTGGATATCTTTCACAATCTGACTCTACCAGCAGGTAGCTTCTGCTATGGTATTATCATCAACAAGCTTCCAACGGAAGCTATCGTTAAATTTGAAGTAACTAAAATAAACGAATAAATTTCAAAACGATGAAAAAAATATTTTTTAAAATCAGCTATATTTTTCTGCTCCTAAGTTTAATGGGGGCAGGGTGCGAAAAAGATGAAGAACTACCTCCATTCCATGCAAAAGGTAAAATTATTGCAGTTACTACTATGTGTTATGGAGAAACTGTCTTGATTGAAGTGGAAAACCCAAAAGGGTTAGGTGTGAAAGAAACTTTTTCTACTATAGGGAAAGAGATTGATATTAGTTATGACAATGCCATTGGCGTTCCGTATTTCTCAAAAATAGGGATACTGGACTCTGTTCCTCAAACTGTTGGAACTCAATTGTATTTTGAATATAGGGAATTAACTGATGAGGAAAAAGAACAAAACCTTTTTTTACCAGATCCCACCGTCTTTTGTCCTGCAATTTATGGCTCACCCACTGTAGTACAATTTATTATTACCAAAATAATCAATTACAAATAAAAATCTAACACCATGAAAAGAATAAATCTAACCTTAATCGTGATTTTTTTGACATCGTTTGCATATGCACAAAACGATTACTATTGGTCAGCCGGTAAAAAGCACTATCTAAAGCAGCAAACTAATGCTTTTGTAGTAAAGCTTCAAAAAGAGTTTGATTTTGAAAATTCGCAGAAAATAAAAAGTGAAAGAAATCTTAAAGAATTAACAAGAATGAAGAGCGATCTGGGGATTGCTATCTCTAATGATATTCTGGATAATGCAAAAAAGTTAAAAGAATATAAGGAATTTTCAAATGCAATGCCGGTATACCATTTAGGGGATTTGCCTCTTTTTCTTACCGGCGAGATCCTTATGCAACCGAAGAACAATGCTTCGGTAGAAGATATCCTCAAGCTGGCAAACAATAAGGTCTCTATTAAAAATCGAACAAAGTATAACACCTATATTTTAGAAACGGAGGATTGGGATAAGCTGCTTGAATACTCCAACCTCATTTATGAAAGTGGATTGGTTGAGTATTGCCATCCAAACTTTATTGCCCCAAGGGAAAAACACCAGATCAACGACCCAAAGTATAGCGAACAATATTATTTGAATAACACGGGGCAACTTGGGGGAACATCCGGAATCGATATCAATGCACCGGAAGCCTGGGGCATAACAACCGGAAGCTGCCCGATTACAGTTGCGGTGATTGACGATGGTGTTGAGGACCATGAAGATTTAAATGGCAGGGTGTTGCAAGGATTTACCCCACAATTCTCTATACAGAACCCGGACACACAAGGTGGCCCAAATCAAAATGATCCTACCGGAAGTCATGTTGGACATGGACAATGTTGTGCGGGAATAATAGGGGCAACCCATAATTCATTGGGGATAAGGGGCATTGCTCCCGAAGTAAATATTGTTCCGATAAATATCTTTAATGACTGGTTTACTTATTTAGGAGTAGTTCATTATGCAGAAGATATTCAAGATATTGTAGATGCCATTGATTTTGCTTGGGATGATGCAGAAGCAGATATTATTAGCAACTCTTGGAGTTTTATTGATCCAACTGCTAATTTTGATCCAGTCACACAAGCTATTGGACGAGCCAGGACACAAGGAAGGACACAAGGAATAAATCACTTAGGGTGTGTTGTTGTTTTTGCCTCTGGCAATGATGCAAGTCCATATAACCACCTTACAGTTCGCTTTCCGGCTAGTGTTGATGGAGTGATTACTGTTGGAGCAATTGATAAAAACGGCAATATTCATAATTACAGTTGCAGAGGAATTTCTATGGATTTAGTTGCCCCATCAGGAGCTTTGGATTTAAATGGAGATGTCCGCACAATTGATAGGGAAGGTAGCGATGGGTATGAAACAGGTAATTATACTGACCGATTTGGTGGTACTTCTGCAGCTTGCCCACAGGTATCCGGTGTTGCCGCCTTGATGTTATCAATAAGACCCGATTTAACTGAAACCCAAGTACGAACAACCTTACAACAAACAGCTACCGATATGGGTAGTTCAGGTTTTGACAATACTTATGGCTTTGGAAGGCTAAATGCTTTTGCTGCAATTCAAGCAATTTACCCAGCCCTTTCCGGACCCACTACCGTCTGTTCTTCCGGTGCTACATTTACCATAAACAATTTTCCAGCCGGGGCAACAATCTCCTGGGCTGTATCAGAAAATCTTCAAATAATAAATAGGCAAGATACCATACAAGTTACTGTTAACCGTATTTCCGGGGGTAATGCAACAATTACGTCAACTATAACAAGTTGTGGCAATATAATAACTTTAACACGGACATTCAATTCATTCGTTTCTCTTTCAAAAGAATATGATTACTTAAATTGTAATGACATTATTGTTACAGCAACTGCTTCTTCAGGAGCTTCAATAATCTGGGAGACCACAAACGGACTTCTTATTAACGGGATGTCATCTCCCCAATCAGGTATTGGAAATACAGTAACAATTTCATCTCCTTATGGAACAGGTGGTGAGGTTACTGCAAGAAATTGTTATGAGTATAGTACGATAGATTTCAGCACATGCGTTGAATGGTCTGCTAATCTTAGGTTTATTAATTCTTCTTCTCCCGGAAATCCTATGCAGGGAGAACCATTGCAAGCAGAGGCAGACCCCGCCCCCTGGGATGGCAGCAATTACCGTTGGTATATTGATGGGCAATTCATCGCACATACTTACGAACCTATACTTTATACTTACGATTGGTTATGTGGCGACCATCAATTGCAAGTTCAGGCTGTAACACCGGATGGGCTTACTGATTTATGGCAAAATGGTATTGGTTACTGGGGACTTTGTGGATATTATATGTCCCTTTCGCCCAACCCTGCAAGCGATTATGTAGAAGTATCCATTACTGCCGAATCCTCTGCAACTAATCAAGCAAACAGAGACAATAGACTTAATAATATCTTTACGGTACGGGTGTTCAATGCTTATGGTGTGCAGGTTTATAGTTCGCAAAAAGCAGGCAACAAGTTTAATATACCCATATCCAACCTTAAAGAAGGAGTATATGTTGTTGAAGTGAGCGAGGGCAAAATGATAACCCGTAAACAATTGATTGTAAAAAAGAATTAAACCCAGCCAATTGCCTTATCTACAAACCCACAGCACCCATTTTTCCGAAAAAAATGGGTGCTGTTTTTATTTGCCGTTAATGGTGGATTAGAAACCGCCAGAAGTTGAGAGCTTTAGCGCATATCCGGAAAAGCTTGGTTTGGTAATTTCTTTCGTCACTCCGTTTCATTGGTTCGGCATTCCGATCATGTTGAACACTTATCCGATGGATTCAACCGCACCATGGAAGCTTTGGCTCGCCGTTCAGATGATTCGCTGCGCCACTTGGATGATTCGCTACACCACTCCGAAGCATATTTACGATGGCGTAGAACATCTTCGGAGTGCCGTAACCATGCTTCGGAGTGCCGTTAAATTGCTTCGGAGTGCCTGTTTTTTCGTTCATTGATTAAACCTGAAAGTATAAGGGTGGATCAGCAAGAATTTGGGTCCTGTCAAGTTCAACTATTTGCCCATACTCATCAGGATATGCTTAGAAGTTCAAGGCGGCTTGTGCTTTGGATTTGTAATCCCAACATACCCATTAAGAATGAGATTTCTAAAACCTTGAAGGTTTGAATTTTTCAAAACAACTAAAAACTCCGGAGTAATTTTTACTTCGGAGTTTTTTTATGCCAAAAGCAATAAATCATCAATCAGGGTTTCACGCCAAGGTGAAGCCCTGTTTTTTTATGGCCACTTTTCGGCAACAGTTAACGCGATAATAACATGATAAAAGCCCGTACTTCTTAAATATATTTATGTTACCAAACATGAAGTCGCCAACGCAACCTTTTAGTGGTTTAGGAAATCTTCACTATATGTTTATTAACTTCAACCATCCTTTAAAAAACCAACAACATGAAACGTTCTCCACCTGAAAACAACAGTATTTTGAAAACAACAAATTAACCAACAATTTTTAAACTCTGCGCTTTTATCCTTACTATTGCTTCAATAGGGAAGGGTGTGAGTGTGAGAAAAAACAACTTTCGAATGTTGGAACCACTTTGGTAAGATTATTTGAACCAAAAAAATAGCAGTTTTAACTTAAAACCAATAAACATGAAAAAAATAATTCCATTCATTTTTATGATTCTTTTTTGCGCTTGTTCTGAAAACGAATATAGTATTGAAGAAAAATTATCAAAAAAAATGAATTCCGCCTCTTCTGACATCATATTAGTTGAAGAGATGCCCGACTGGCTTCAGATTAAAATTCATGACATTGAAAAAATGCCTTTAGTGGAAGCGAAGGCATATCAATGTGAGTGGAAAAACCAAACCGTATATTTTATATCCAACAATTTTAATTCATGTCTAATGTGTGATGTATATCATGCAGATGGGAAGAAGATAACATTTGAAGACGATGGTGAATCTGACGATTTCACATCAACAAGCAAAAATTGGAAATTGATTTGGTCATTCTGTGATTGTAATTGGAAGAATAGTTAACGCCCATGCTCATCAGGATATGCATAGAAGTTCAAGGCTGCTGGTGCAGATTTATAATCTGCACTTCTAAACTGTGGATTTGTAATCCCAACATACCCATTAAGAATGAGATTTCTAAAACCCTGGAGGTTTGAATTTTTCAAAACAAGTAAAAACTCCGGAGTATTTTTTACTTCAGAGTTTTATTATGCCCTTAAATTCTTACTTTTATGCAAACTAAATCATAATCAATCATGCAACGACGAAATTTCTTAAAAGGCACAGCAGCGATGGCAGCAGTTACAGTTACCGGCAGTTCGCTCACAGCAAATAACCTTCCGGCACAAGACAACGAATTTTATGAATTCAGGGTTTATCAATTAACCGGTGGTGGAGCAAAAAACACCTTAAAATCTTATTTTACCGAAGCTTTAATGCCACTTTTCAGTAAGTATGGCATCAAACTCGGGGCTTTCGAAGAACTCGACAAGGAAGATCCACCAAAGGTTTATACCCTGTTTGTTTATCCGGCAGTTGAGGTATATTTTAAACTTCAGAAAGAACTGACTACCAATAAAGATTACATGGCAGCAGCCAAATCTTACTTTGAATTACCCGCTACTAAACTGGTTTTCGAGCGCTACGAAACCTATTTGATGGAAGCATTTGACGGAATTCCGAAGTTGAAATTTCCGGAGAAAAACAGGGGTTTACTTGAACTCCGCACCTATGAAAGTTATAACGAAGATGCCGCACGAAGAAAAATCGCTATGTTCAACGACGAGGAATTGCCTTTGTTTGAAAAAGTAGGTCTTCATCCTGTATTTTTCGGTAAAATACTGGCAGGCAAGTTAATGCCGGCATTGATGTACATGCTTTGGTTTACCGATATGGAACAAAGGGAAGCAAACTGGAAAAAATTCGGAGAAAGTTCGGAATGGAAATCAATGTCGGGCAAAGCAATTTATGCCGATACAGTAAGCAAGGTCCGCAAGAAATTTCTCACACCAACCGACTATTCACAAATTTAATGCTCCCGAAAAAAACAATATTATTGTTGTTTGCAGCCATCATTTTATTTGGTGGCTGCACCAACACCCGTTATCTAACCGATCCCACAAGTATTGATCGCCAGCATAATATGAGATCAAACCGCGTAGGCAAAAATATTGGGGAAGGTTGTCTCAATGTGGGAAGTTTTTTCTTTTCAATCATTTTCAATACAGAATTTGCACCCATACAAAGCGAACGAACTTTTAAGAGGATTTCCATAATCAACCAATCGGCTGATTCGCTGTTTGTAAATATGGTGACTGATATTGTGTGGAAAGAGGAGGGCTACTGCGATATTATGGGAATTGTGCTTCCCCCCGGAGCCAAACAAAAATTGCTCCTTCCTTATCCTGCTGCCTACAATATTTTTTTCCAAACACCTTTTACCGAAGAAGAAAAACTGGAAATACGCACCGACAACAAACTTCGCCGGATAAACCTGAATGCAGGAATGACCAATGTGGGTCCCTGAAATCAGACTTGAAAAAGTTATGCTTTCCGGAAATTAAACCAAAACTTTACCAATCCATCCAAAAGAATACTATTAAATTTCGCTGTTTAAATCAGCAAGATCACTGATATACATGTGATTAGAAACATTATTTCTGTAAAGCCGTATGAGACTATAAAATAATAAAAATCGGTTAATCTTCTTGGATTATGGACAGGACGGATAACAACATATTTATTAAAATTCTGCTGGCAGCATTCTTTCTGCTTGTACTTAACTCATGGCTGGCCTACCACATTGGCGAAAATTTTCTCGAAACCTATTTCGCCAATGGCATTTTGGCATTTTTTGCAATTGTAAGTTTCTTCCTGAAGTATTTAAAAAAGGAGGAAGAAGAAAAGCTGAACGATACTTTCATAAGATGGCGGGACGGACTTTTTAGTTTTCAGATGATAGCCGTATTTTATATTCTGTTCTTCATGGCTGGGTGTTTCGTTTCGTCCATTCAAATTTCCAGCAATCGAATTCAGGCAGATACTTCGATTAACTTGTTTACAAGTTCCGATACGACCGCAACAAAACTTGAAATCTCAGAGAAAAGCCCGGTGGCAAAAAAAACCGTTTTAACCATTCCATTTGGAAGATCATTCATTTTAGCCACCAAAGGCTACCAGCAATTGAAATTTCAGGTTTATCCCTGGATCGGGAAAAGAATTACCCTGGAAAATGACCTGAAAGTTTCCCCTACAATCATCGCACGCATTGCCGCAGTCGATCTGATATTACGGCCAAAAGCAAAACTGATTGTGCAACTTAACAAACAAAATATTGACACATTCGAAATGAAAGGTCGCGCCACTATTGTTCTCGGACAGATTCCGGAAATACCGGAGGAATATTTTGAAAAATGGCTCACAGAGCTAAGAGGACTGTACAATGAGGAAATGCTGATTTACAGCAAACTGAATATCTGGAGAGAAGAACCTTTGTTCATTCCATTTGATTTACACGCTGCTGACAGTCTAAACCTGAAATTAACCTATGCTTCCGGAGAAATATTTGCCGTTTGCAAAGGCATTGTTGATTCTGACAAATTTAAAGAACTCAAATTTAAATCCCTGAACCAATGAAACTTAGATTATGGATTATTATGGGCATCATGTTGCTGTCTGTTCATTTATTTGCAGAGGCGAAAAAGACAATTCAGGTCAGGTTTACGATTACTGAACCTCAGTACAAAAAATATTTCAACCCTGATACAGGTACGATTGAAAACAGATGTTCTGCAGCGATGGTTAATATTCTTGAAAAGACCTTTGGCTTTTTTCATTTTACCACTATGGGAAATGATCATGTACTTAACATTGAATTAATTGATAAAGAAGGAAATTTCAATTCAAACTCAGGCTTAAAAGAAGTTGGTTTTAATGTGTATATAAAACAACAAGAGAACCAGGGAAGTGTAGCGCCTGTTTATTGGGTTTTTCGCTCAGTCGAGCAAAGTGATTTGGCACTGCCTGATAATATCGAAGTATTTGTCAATGAAGTTATTCAAGCTTTCATAAAAGGAGTTTCCAAAAATAAGGAAGCGCTTGTAAGAAACATTTTGAGTAAGGTGGAAGTTGCCAATGATTTTTATTTCGTTAAAGACCTTAATCGGTTTATCGTCCCACTTACAAATAAGGAAAACAACATCGCAAATACAAGTCAATTTCTTCTAATGGCTTTGGTGCCTGATGAGCTGATAGGAATAATGCCATCGAATGTAACGACAACAGTAATAGGACCTCTTGTCAATCGGGAGTCAATAATACAAAAGTATAACCTTCCCATGACTTATCCTGAAGGAAGCCTCGTTGTTGTAAAGGAAAATGTAAATTCAGAAGAAACTCCTATTGATTTGTCAAATGCAAACGTTGTGGAAAAGAAAATATTCATTCTAAAACATTCCGCCTTTTTTGATTCAGATATTAAGATTAGTCCTCCAAATTCTAATCCAGAATAAGATGAAAGCAATAACTTCAAAAATCACAGTCTTTTTGGTGTTGATTTTATGCCTTTCAACCATTCTAAAGGCACAGGATCGCGTCATAACCGAAGTCAATTCAATCTGCAACACAGCGTTAAAAGTGCCATTCAACGAAGGCATCACACTTATAACCAGCAATTTTGAAAAATGTCAAAATAGCGATCAGCAATCCAAATGCTTGTATAAAATGTATTTTACCGCCGGGTATCTGTATCAAATGGCTTCAAATGAATTCCCCGACAATCGGAAAAGTTACCTTGAAAGTTCGATTGATTATTATCAAAAAGCGCATGAAATTGATCGGACAGATGTATCAATTATAAACAACATGTTTCTGGCATACAAAACTTTGGGAAATACGCGTGCGGCGCTAAATATACTTGATCAGGCCATTAAAGCCGATCAAAACAACAAGACAAAATATGACATCAATAAGGGCGACCTTTATTATGACAGCAAGGACTACAAAAAAGCCATCGAACAATACATGGCTGCATTTTTTTCAAACGTAAACAATGAAGGACTTGCCTGGAAAATATTTGATATCTATTCGCAATTGCCCATCCAGGCAGAAGTTTTCAAAGGCTTGTATTCATTTTCAGAAGAGTTGTTTGATCAGAATTTAAATGATCTGGCCAGGGGCGGATTTTTAGTTGCAATGAAAAGGGCATTGCTGGCAAAAGACAGTGTAAATGCAGAAAATGCCTGTATCAGATGGGCAGAAACAATTTCCAGAAAAAATTCTGTTTCAGGAAGTTTTATTGACGAATTGCCTGACTTAAAATCGTGGCCAACTGATTGCAATAAGGAGCTTCAGATGTTATTAATGAATTCATTTGTAAATACAGGTAATTTGAAATGGTGGACACAAGATGATTTCAGACGACACATTACTGCAAGCATTTTACTGAAAATGGAATCTGCTGCACTTATGGAAGGCAATCTGAAAAATGCTGAAAAAATGCTCGAAACTGCGCTGGACATTGCTCCTGAATTTTACCGCTACAAGTCTGACAACAGATTGGAAAGATATTTCCCGGTTAAACTGGATGTGGCAATTGAATTGTCAAGGTTATACAACCGTTATCCCAGATTGGATTCGAATCAGGAAAAGTTTAATGCACTCATTCAGGAATTATTCAATGAAAAAATCTTGCACTATTTGCAAAACGACCTTGAATCAATTCAAAAATCACATACCATGCTGGGGCTGATTTATGCCGACCGAAATGTCTGGAAATCATCTTGGTATGCCGGAAATGCAATCTTCCAACTTGAACGGGCAATTGAAGTTCAAAGAAAAATTGAGAATAAAAATCCTGAAAAATTCAAACCGGTTCCGGCACTGCATCAAATGCTCGCAAAAGGTTATCAGCAAACCAACCAACCTGCAAAAGAGTACCGGACATTGATTGACGCCGCGGTCGGCTACCTCGATCTTGACAACCTGACCATGGCAGAATCGCTTGTTCATGATGCAAAAAAACGTACTGTTCAGGATGAGGGATACAACCAGAAATTAAAGGAAGTTGGTTTAATTACGACAATGAGATTCAATATCAGAAACGGCAGCTATGACTTTAAAAGCACCGATGTGAAAGCGCTGGAAAAAAACATCACCGAAAGTGAGCTTTTCAGGTTGACCAGTGAGAAAAAAGACAATTCATTCCTGAACCGGCAAAAATTTAAAATTATGGCCGACATGGGCACAAAGTGTTCTGCGCTAAATCC
This sequence comes from Chitinophaga pinensis, assembly GCA_945897845.1. Lineage (GTDB taxonomy): Bacteria > Bacteroidota > Bacteroidia > Bacteroidales > Prolixibacteraceae > Aquipluma. The sequence goes on from CAMDGL010000005.1 coordinate 10,157, forward strand.
GGCCTACAAATACCCAATATTTGAAATGAAAGCACTTGACTACATCGATAAGGAAAAGGCATTGGGAAACTATCAGGATATTAACCGGTTGAACCTGATTCAGGGAAAGTTTATAATCAATCTTGAAAAAGGAGATCCAATTAAGGTAAATCAAAACATGATTAAAACTGATGCGAAAGAACCATTAAAAACCTGGTCATTAAACACAGGTACCTATCAAACCCAAATTGAAGTTAACCCGGATTTAATTATTGCCGGAAAAGTTTATGAAAAGATTTTGAATGAAAACAATGATCAACCAGTTGACGGTTTGAACGGGATACAAATTAATCAGGGGAAAGTGATTATTACAGATGACGCGCTGGAAAAAGAGACCATTGAAAAAGCTAAATTACAGCAAGTTAAAGGAGTAAAAAAGGTACAGGTAATGAAAATTAAGCCAATGCAATAAGAACCATTCAGGTTATTTCGTTAAGCAATTAATTTAATGTGTTCCAATGTATTTTGAAATCATTTCATCATAGCGATCGATCAACTTTTTGACCGTCGGACGTTGCGCATTAAAAACCTGATTCCCGACTGAACTGACAGGCAAAACTTTTGGCGAAGTTCCGGTTAAAAATGCGGCATCGAAAGTGTTTATTGCCGATGCAGAAACAGCTTCTTCAACGATTGTAAATCCCAATTCTGTTAGGCATTTCAAAACCTTCTGCCGTGTAACGCCAACCAGCACCTGATTTTCCGGAGCTGTATAAAACCGGTTTTCTTTCATGAAAAACACATTCGATCGGCTTCCTTCGGTGATTAATCCATCGCGATTGACCAGTAAAACTTCGTACAATCCATTTTCTTTAATCTGTTGGTTTGCTCTTTCGCGAATATCCTGCTGAATAACTTTCGCATTAGGGCTTTCACGTTCAGCCCAAAACAGATCCGTTTTTACGCCCTGCAAATAATCTTCTGATTCAGGATAACTATTCGGAATAAAACCGTATAAATACGATGGAACCTGATTATTCATTGAATATGCAAATTTGACATTTCCATCAAATACCTGATTTTTAAGAGATAGCGCAACTAAACTTGCTTTAAAATGAGTAAAATCGAGATTGAATTCCAAATCCTGAAAAAGAAACGATTTTTTCAACCGGTCAAAATGATCTTCCAGAAATAAAGGTACACCACTGATTATGCGAACAACTTCATAAATGGAATTGTTAGTATTAAATATTGTGGCGTTCAGTTCAGATTCTCCGATCCAGCCCTGATTAGTAAAAAATAAATTCATAGATTTAGACGACTTTTACTTTGATGGCATCCTTTTAGTCTTCAATCCATTGCAGCGGGCAGATTTATTTAATACCCTAATAATGAAAATAAATGACAAATAAAGTTGCGATAAAAATAACCCTAATATATTTCACTTTAGGTTTTCTCTGGATTCTTTTTTCAGATCAGGTCATTCTGCAAATTGCCGGAACAAGCGATTCCATCACTTTAATTCAAACTTATAAAGGTTGGTTTTATGTAAGTGTAACCGCATTCTTATTGTTTCTTTTGGTCAGAAATGAAATGAATAAGAAAAACAAAATCGCCGCTGAATTAATAAAGGCCAAGGAAAAAGCGGAAGAATCGGACCGGTTGAAATCAGCATTTCTGGCGAACATGTCGCATGAAATCAGGACTCCTTTGAACGGAATCATGGGCTTTTGCGAACTGCTGGTTGACAACTCATACAGCTACGAGAACAAGCAAACATTTTCAAAACACGTTGTCAACAATGGAAACGAATTGCTGAAACTCATCAATGACATCATGGATATCTCCAAATTGCAGGAAAGTCAGGTTGAAATATCTAAAAAAGGATTCATGCTAAATTCAACGCTTGATAAATTATACGTTGAAATTCAGAAGTCGGAACTCAGATTAATGCGGGAACAATTGGATTTCACGCTGATAAAAAGGAGTGAAAATGATGTTGAATTGTATTCTGATCAGGAAAAGCTGACCAAAATATTAGAGAAACTGATAAACAATTCGCTCTTCTTTACAAGAACTGGATACGTACGTTTTGGTTATCGGAAAATCGATTCAGGTATCGAATTTTTTGTTGAGGATTCGGGTTGCGGAATTGACGATGAAAACAAACAAATGATATTCAGCCCCTTCTTTAAAGGAAAAAATCATGTTATCGGAAACAAAGGCTTTGGATTGGGGTTGGCGATCAGTAAAGGAATGGTGAGCTTACTTGGAGGCGAACTGAAATTTAATTCAACACCAAATGAAGGCAGCCGATTCTATTTCGAATTGAAAAACCGGGACATTCTTTCCATTCCTGAAAAAGCTGTTTCCAAAGGCAGCATTTAATCACCTTCAGCTTTTCAGTCCATTGCTAAAACCTCAAATTCATAATCATCCCCTGAGTAACCGTTCCTGTATTATAATCGAGTTGCGAACCGAACATGCTGTGAGGAATGGAATAAATGAGCAAAAGAACAATTGCCGCAACCAGTGTGTAACCCGGACGTTGTTTCTTCCAGTTCATTGCAACAGCTAAAATCCAAAACACGAAAGCAATCAGGGTTTTATTGTCGGTCAAATCCCAGCCAAACGGGATGCCGGTCCAAAGATCGCCAAAAGCATAAAGTTGCACAACCGGCCCCAGAATCATGCCGCCAATCAATAAACATCCGAATGTCCAAAATGTATATTTTCGGTACGAAGGAATTTTAAACGCTGCCAGCAAACCCGAAAGATTGGAAAAAAGCATGGCAATAAACATGAATAAAATATGCGGAACAAGAATAAATCCGGGAACGCCGCCTTTAAACCGAATCACCACCGGCGACTCTTTCAGGTAAGTTTGCGTTCCTGTCTCATCAGTAATATCAAAGTAATACTCGATTTTACCGGCAGCCGGTTGTTGCGTAACTTCAGCAAAAAAGCCTTCGTCCTTCTCAACTTTAAAAATCCTATTCATGATAAACGAATCAACCGGCTTACTTTTAAACCGAAAATCAGCCGGTTGAAATTCATCATTCGTCATAAATCTGCGAAAATAAATTTTTGCTGAAATAGTGGCATCATTGATTTTAAGTTTTACCACAGGATCTTCGTCCAAACCGAGACTGCGAACAAGTTTTAGCGGATAACTAACATTATTTACTGAAACTGCCATTTTTTTCGGGTAAGTCGGACCGGTTGCACGCTGATAAACTGCCGCCGAAATGGTAATTATAAAAGCAAAAAACCAAAACAGAAATTTTTTCATAGACCTATTTTTAGAGTTGTATCAGCAGCACTTCCTTTTTACCGTCGCGCAATACTTCCACATTGATGGTTTCACCGTGTTTAAGCTGCCCCATCCTGAACATGTAATCCTGAATATTATTGACCGGTTTCCCGTTAATTGAAGTGATAATGTCACCTTTTTTCATGCCACCAATTGCGGCTGGTCGTCCGGGAGAAATTGCATCGGCACGCAAGCCATTTTTTACATTTCCGGCAAAATCAGGCATAATTCCAAGGGTTACTCCTTTCCGGCGCATTCCGCGGCTTACAACTTCTTTTGGGCCGGCTTCCTTAAACACAAGTTTCGAATCCATATTGGCCAATTCAGAAATTACCCGATATGACAAATCTGCTATTTTAATCATTCCACCGTAATTGATTTTATCCCAGGTATCCGCCGGAGTATGGTAATCGAGGTGAGCGCCTGATGAAACAAACAAAACCGGAACATTCTTCCCATAAAATGCGGCATGATCGGATGGTCCGTAACCCTGTTCAGAAAAGGAAAGTTTAAGAATTGTGGTATCATTTGCTATACTCAGCATCCTTTTTAAAGGTTCGGCAGTACCCACACCTCCAACCTGCAGCATCGAGTTTTCATTCAGCCGCCCGACCATGTCCAGGTTCACCATGGCATTTACTGTATTCAGGTCAATTTCCGAATTATCAACAAAACGTTTCGATCCAAGCAAGCCCATTTCTTCGCCTGAAAAAGAAACTACTGCAATGCTACGCTTATGACTGGTTGGATTTGCAGCCAATTTTTCGGCCAATTCCAACATCATTGCCACACCTGAAGCATTGTCATCGGCTCCATGATGCACCGCAACAGTGTCGGGTATTCGGCTACCAGATCCGGCGCCACCCATCCCCAAATGATCGAAATGTGCTCCTAAAACCACATATTGGTTCTTTAAAACTTTATCGCTGCCTGGTAACAACATCACCACGTTGCGGGTGGATACAGTGGTCTGAATGACATCTGAATGACCGGAAATACTTGTGCCAGTTGAAAAACTTTCCGGGCGATGCTGTTCGTTCAGTTTTTTCTCCAAATCTTCGATGCTCCGTTTTTTAGGTTCCAGCATCGAATCAGCTATTTTTCTTGAAATCCTGAATGCAGGAATGCCGACAGACTGATCGCCTTTGGCAAGTGGCTCAAACTTATCTTCGGGATCGAAACTTTTTCCGGAAACCAACAGAACAGCAGCAGCGCCCATGTCTTTTGCCTGAAGAACTTTGTCGCGGTCTTTGCTGTATTTCATGAAAATGCTCATCGTTTTTTCAATTTCAGGATCGCCCCGGAGAATCATCACAATTTTGCCTTTAACATCCAGTCCTTCATAGTCTTTCCATTTCAGGCTATCTTCGTTAATGTCGAAGCCATATCCGGCGAAAATCACTTCTCCTGAAAATGAATTGTTATTAGAAAAAGCAAACGGAGCAAAATCTGCATCCAGTTTCAAGGATGCGCGATTCAGGATCAGGCTGTTTGCAGGTCCGGGAATAATTTTGTCGGTTACCCTGAACCGCTGAAAACCTTTTTCATAGAGCGGAACAAACCCTACTTTTGTTAATTCACCTCGAATATATTCAGCAGCAAGGCTATCTCCTTCGGTGCCGGTCCGGCGTCCTTTCAAATCGTCGGAAGCCAGATAGCTGACATGCTTTTTCAGCTCATCAACAGTTATTTCAGGAGATTTGATTTTTTCCTTCGCGAATGCAAATGCGATCAGGGACAACAGAACAATCCCGAATTTTCTAAATATTCTCATAACGCTCAGTTTAAAATTTCAGGCAAACAAACCCGAAATTCCGGGTTTTCCATGTTGGGCAATAAAAATAACAATCTTTTGTTGCTCGATGCTTCTTACCATAAATTTTTTTCATGACGAGGTACAAAATCGAAAAAGCCGTCACTTTGGGAAGCGACGGCTTTATTCAAGAAGGGTATTTAAACCTGAATTATTTTTTTGTTGTAGCAATTACGCCTCTGAAATATCCAATTGATTCGGCAATTCCCATAAAAGGATCGGTCATGTCTTTTTCGTGTTCCAGACTGCAAACGCCGGAATACCCAACTTTTCTCAACATTTTGACAAACGCAGGAAAGTCAATTACACCACGACCAACTTCGAGTGAATAACCCAATTTGGTAGTTCCGGTTACATCTTTAATATGAATATCGAAAACGCGTGAAATGTATTTTTTCAAGTCTTTCACCGGATCTTTGCCATTTCTGGTATCATGACCAATGTCCAGACACATGCCAATACGGGGATCAAGATCTTTCACATGGTTCCAAACATCTTCGGCATCCGGATAAATTTTAATGTCCGGTCCATGAAGGTGGATGGCGTAATTAAAACCATATTCTTTCACTTTTTTATCAACGTATGGAAGAAGTTCAACGTTTGGAACCCCAACGATCAGTTTCACACCAACCCTTTTGGCATACTCAAATGCATTGTCAATTTCGGCTTCCGTTTTCATATAGATTGGGCCAACCGCATAACCAGTCACGCCCTTTTCCTTTAATTTGGCATGAAAAGCGGCAATCTCTGCATCGGTACTTTTGAAAGGCAAATGAAAATCTTTGATGCAGAGGTAATGAACATCGGTCTTTTGTAAAGTTGCCAGTGCTTTGTCCAGATCAAACTTTGCAAATGTGTAACCAGCCATTCCAACTTTGAATTTCTCGCCGGTTTCAGGAGGAGGCTGTTGCCCCGGACGTTCCGGCTGTTGTGCTTGAACAGTAATACCGGTCATCAATGCAAACAATAGAAAAACTACTAATTTTCTCATCATGGTAAATTAATTTTTATCGATTTATAGGTACACAAAACTATGAAAATTAATCAGAATTGTCGGTTTTCGGCGGATAGTCATTCAAAAATAAACCAGTCGCCCGACAACACAAATTGCTCAAAATAATTATTTCAGAATAATTTTCTCCCCTTTGATTACTTTTCCAATAAAAGCATTGGCATTCTTTTCGAAAACATCGGTGTTCTCGGTTGAGTAATACTTTACAATTCCCGATTTCGAACATCTTTGATCCATTTCCGGATGACGATACAAATACTCTTTCAATTTGAAACTAACCACTTTCCCCTGTTCCAGAATTTTAACTCCTTCAGGAACAAATTTATTAATAACCGGCAATAACAACGGATAATGCGTACAACCCAAAATGATAGCATCAATTTCAGGATCGGCATTCATTAAATTACGGATATTCTTTGCAACAAAATAGTCAGTTCCGGGCGAATCGAGTTCATTGTTCTCGACCAACGGAACCCAAATCGGACAGGCTTCCTGTGTGGTTTTAACCACCTTGCCCCCAGCCCATTTTTCAAGCTCAATCGGATATGAATTGGATAGTACGGTTCCAACAGTTCCGAGAATTCCGACATGACCATTGCTGGTATAATCGCCGATTGACTCCACTGCCGGACGGATTACTCCCAAAACCCTTCGGTCAGGAAATAAGTTGGGAAGGTCGTTTTGCTGAATGGTTCGCAATGCTTTTGCAGAAGCAGTGTTGCAAGCCAACACAATCAGCGGACAACCCATTTCAAAGAGTTTTGTTACTGCCTGCAGCGTGTATTCATAAACCACCTCGAACGATCGTGAACCATAAGGAGCCCGCGCATTATCGCCCAAATAAACAAAATCGTACATTGGCATATCCTGAATAAACTCCTTCAGAATGGTCAATCCGCCATACCCTGAATCAAATACTCCGATGGGTTGAAATTTTTCTGTCATGAGAATTTGGGTTTCAACAAAAATAAAAAAAGCCACCTTAAAAAGATGGCTTTCCTTAGTATAAATAATGAAATCTACTGAATCCCTAATTTAGTTTTCGCAAAAGGCATCAAATCAAGGCTTTCTTTCGAGTTGTAAAGAATGACTCTTGAACTCATGTCAAAAACGTAGATAAGTCCTTTTTCGGCACCCACCTCTTTTACAGCTTTGTCTGCTTTTTCAAAAACTGGTTTTAACAGTTCTCCCTGTTTGGTCTGAAGTTGTTGTGTTGCACTTGACTGATATGTTTGAATTCTTTCATTCATAGCATTCAAATCTTCCTCTTTCATTTTGCGCACCGTTTCCGACAAAGAATCTCTTTTGGTAGCATATTCCATGTATTTTGTCTGGAATTCTTTCTGCATAAGGGCCAATGCATCTTCCAATTCTTTCTGGTATGCAGTAAATTGCTTTTCCGCTGTGGCTCTTTCAGGCATTACCTGAATCAATGCCTGCAAGTCAACATGACCAAATTTTGGTGCCTGAGCATTGGCAAAACTTGCTGAAAACAACAATATTCCTAAAACACAAATTTTCAAAACACTTTTCATACTTTTCTAGTTTAAATTTTTTGTGACAAATTTATAATATTAATTTTTATAACCAAGTTTTGCCAAAACCTGATCGGAAAGATCAAATTTCGGATTGGTATAGATTAAGGTAATTCCGTTTGATTTATCAAAGATAACTGCATAACTGCCTTCGTTCGAGATTTCCTGAATAGCGTTAAAAACGTCATCCTGAATAGGTTTTACCAAACCCTGGCGCTTTTTAAATAAATCGCCTTCCCTGCCGAAGTATTTACGCTGCAATTCTTTGTATTCCTTTTCTTTGGTAATGATTACATCTTCGCGTTTTCTTTTCATTTCGTCCGAAAGCAAAACACTCTCTGCCTGAAAATCCTTGTACATCTGTTCAACCTCGGCGTGCATCGACTCGAGTTCTTTCTGGTACTGAGCAGAAAGCTGATCCAATTGCTCCTGAGCTGCTTTGTAGGAAGGAATGTTTTCAAGAATATATTCCGTATCGACGAAGGCAAATTTCTGGGCAAATGTTGCTGCTGCTCCAAGCAACAGAATTCCAGTAATAATAAACAGTTTCCTCATGATGGTATGTTTTAAATTGTTTCTATCGGGGTTTTATCAAATACCAGACCAAAACGAAAAGATTAAAATTGTTGTCCGATTACAAAATGGAACTGACTTCCCGCTGCATCGCTCTGACCGGAAACCTGATCGAATCCATATCCCCAATCGATTCCCATTAAACCAAACATTGGCAGGAAGATACGAACACCTGCACCAGCCGAACGGTGAAGTTTGAAAGGATTGTAGTCGCTGAAATTATTCCAGGCATTACCGGCTTCAAGAAATCCAAGTACATAAATGGTTGATGATGGCTTGAGGATTACCGGATACCTGAGTTCCATTGATAGTTTATTATAGATGTTCGATCCGTAGCCGGTACTCAAGCTGTAATCCTTGTAACCGCGAAGTGAAACTATATCGCTACCGTATAAATTATAACCCGACATACCCGATCCACCTACACGGAAACCTTCGAACGGTGATTTACGGTTGGTATCGTAATAACCCAAAAAGCCATATTCGAATTTAGTATGTACAACCAAATTTCTATTTTTCGAAATCGGAGAATACCAGTCGCCCTTGAACATCCATTTATGATATTCAATCCATTGGTAGCGTTCCTGGTTTGACAGTGTTGGATCGCTGTAATCAACACCATTCAACAATGAATAAGGCGGAGTTAACTGAAGCGAAAGGGTAAAACTTGATCCGCTTCTTGTGTATAACGGATTATCAAGTGAGTTTCGTCCAAAGGCAGTTTTAAAACTGAAGTTATTAAAACCTCCATTGCCGCTGCTTGTACCATCATTCAGGAAATAATAATAACCTGCCATATTTTGCAGCTTATAATGCTGGAACGAAAGTTCGTGGTACATGGTAAAATAATCATCGGGCCATGATAAACGGTAACCGTAACCCAATGCGGCAGCCGAAGTTATCTGAATCTGATCGTCAGCCGTTGCCTGGTTATCGTAGGTGTAATTGGTACCATAGTCGTAACCGCCGTAGCCGCCATAACCATAACCACCGTAGCCGCCATAACTGCTTCCGTAACCATACGGAGAATAACCACCATAGCTACTGCCATAGCCACCGTAACCGCCACTGCTGTATGGATCGTTATACATACTGCTGTATGAATTATTAGCCGAATAATTCACTTGTGAATGAGACAATGAAAGTGTAAAGGAGTTTGGTTTTTTACCGCCCAACCAGGGTTCGGTAAACGTAAGGCTGTATGATTTATAAAACTGACCACTTGTTTGGGCCCTGATGCTCAATGTTTGTCCATCGCCTGTTGGCAAAGGCCTCCACGCTTCTTTATTCAGAATATTACGAACCGAAAAATTCGAGAATTTCAGACCCACCGTTCCTACAAACATATTGGCACCCCAGCCTCCGGAAAGTTCAATCTGGTCGTTGGCCTTTTCAACAAGCTCGTAATTGATATCTACCGTACCGTTTTCAGGATGCGGACGGACATCAGGATTGATTGCTTCAGGATCGAAATGGCCCAATTGCGACAATTCCCTCACTGTGCGGATAATATCAGATTTACTGAACAAATCGCCTGGCAATGTGCGGAGTTCGCGACGGGCAACATGTTCGTTTGTTTTTGTATTTCCTGAAATTATAATTTTATTGATCGTTGCCTGCCGTCCTTCCTGAATTCTCATTTCAAGATCGATTGAATCGGACTCAACCCGTGTCTCCATCGGTGAAAGATTAAAGAACAAATAACCATGATCGAGATAGACATTGCTTACCGCATCTTCATCGTCACGGGTACGTTTATCGAGCAATTTCTGATCAAAAACATCGCCTTTTTTGATGCCCAGAACTGCTGTCAGATAATCAGCAGGATAAACTGTATTTCCAACCCATTTGATATCGCGGAAATAATATTTATTTCCTTCGTCGATCCAAATATCCAGCCGGACTTTATCGTCCTCCAGCTTCGTAATCGAATCTTTCAGAATAGTGGCATCCCGGTAGCCTTTTTCGTTGTATTTTTTAATCAGGCTAAGTTTATCTTCTGAGTATTTCTCTGCAAGAAATTTCTTTGAACTGAAAAAATTCAGGATTTTTTTTGATTTGGTTTTCTTCATTGATTTGTCAAGGATCATTGGTTTCAGGTTGTTGTTTCCATGATAGACAATTTCGCTGATTTTAACTTTTTCCTTTTTATCAACCTTGATATCGAGAATAACGCTGTTGTTCTGAGTAGTATCATCACGCTGAATAATATTGACTTCGGTATTTAAAAATCCTTTTTCGAGGAAAAGATTTTTAATGGTTTTACTGGCCGAATTTACCTGATTATCGGTGACCTGACTACCCTTCAACAGCAGTACCTTTTCAGTAATGTCGTCTTTTTCAGATTTAGATATCCCGCTAAAATTAACTTCGGCCAACCGGGGACGTTCCTGTAAATTAATTCGCAGCCAGATACTGTCGCCCAAAATTTTATCTGCAGTGATTTTCACATCCGAAAACAAACCATGGTTCCACAGTTTTTTAATCGAATTTGTAATTGCGTCACCCGGAACAGTAACGATATCGCCAACCGTCAATCCTGAAATCTGTAAAAGTACCTGTGTATCCAGATAACGAATTCCCTGAACCTCCAAACCTGCAATGGTATATTCTTTAGGACTTGAATAATCAATGGAGAAATTTGTGCTGTCAGCTTCCTGAGAAAAGACTTTTGCGCTGATTAACAGCAATATAATAAACAGTTTTACGCTTTGCATTCTATTCGTTATTGGATTTTTAGCTTACTAATTGTTGACTCGTTTTTCCAAACCTTCTTTCTCTGTTCTGAAAGTCATAAATGGCCTCAAATAAATCTTCTTTTCTATAATCGGGCCATAATTTTGGTGTAAAATATAATTCCGCATAAGCAATTTGCCACAAAAGGAAATTACTAATGCGGCATTCTCCACTCGTGCGAATAAGCAACTCTGGATCAGGCATTTCTGAGGTATTCAAATAACAATTCATCAAATCATAGTCAATTTCCGATGGATCAATTTTCCCCAGTTTTACCTGTTCTGCAATTCGTTTAACGGCTTCAACTATTTCCCATTTTGAGCTGTAACTCAGGGCTAAAACAAGTGTCAAACCAGTGCTTGAACTTAATTTCTCTATCGACCAGTCTAATTTTTCCTGAACCTTTTGAGGAAGGCTTTTGACATCGCCAATAACCCGAAGCCGAACATTGCTTTTTTTCAACTCATCGGTTTCATCTGAAATTGCCTGAACAAGAAGTCCCATTAAGGCATCCACTTCTTCTTTCGGCCGTGACCAGTTTTCGGTTGAAAAAGCATAAAGGGTAAGAAAATCTATACCGATTTCACCAGCGCCTTCAACTACAGAGCGAACTGCCTCCACTCCATGCTCGTGGCCAAAGCTGCGTTCATTTCCAAACTGGGCGGCCCATCTGCCATTCCCGTCCATGATGATAGCAACATGCCTTGGTATTCTTTCTTTTATCAGTTTGTCTTTAAACATCGTATCCGTTTAAACTATTTTGGCACCAGACCAAATCCAATCCGGCTTTCAATTCCTTTTTAATTATCTGTTCTTTGAACTGTTTTCAATACCCCAATCTAAAATATTTTGCTTCGGAGTTCTTAAAATCCACTCCTTGTTTCCATATATCAACTTATAAACCAGATGTATACCAAAATAACTTGTCCAATCGTTGTTATGGTATTGATCGGTATATTTCACCTCGGTAACCTCCACCACATTGGAAAGATTATTGGTCACCTCATAAGATAAAGGATCATCCAGATTATCTAGTTTGTCGGAAAATGATTTTCGCATGCCCGCTTCAATTCCCAATCCAATCCGTTTTCCAAGATTAAATTTAAAACCTAAACCAAAAGGAATAGTTGGGGTAATTTCAGAACCTGAAAATTGGCCAGGAAGGTATTGAACATCATAACTATAAGACTGCATTCCTATTCCGCCAAAAATATAAGTTGAATAAGGCGTTGACTTATCGCCAACAATATATTTGAAATAATTGAATTCAAACTGAAGTGAAATATCCAGGACATTTTTATTAAAATCCCAGTATTTGTTATTCAGATCAGTAGTATTCCAATTCTGGGAATCAAATTCACCGATAGCTCCAATAGTACCATTCAAAATATTAAAACGCAATCCATATCGTGGATTAAAATTATACCGCACAAATGCACCATAAGCTGGATTGATAGATTTTTGCCATTCAATTTTAGTCATATCACCGAAATAAGTGCCTGATCCTCCGAAAAATCCAATATCAACGCTTTGTTGTCCATGCGCTTGAGAAACCATTAATCCTAACAAAAAAACCATTAATAATTGCTTCATTGAAATACAATTTTGAAAGGGTTTTAAACTCTGTAAATCATTCAGGCTCTATCATTTATATTCTGAACATAACACCTTTCAAGTGCTACAAAAGTAATACAATTCTGATATATCCATGCCTGATGCATACTATAAAACCCAAATAGAGGTTAAAAATTGTTAAGCTTGGTCTGAAATTAATTTCTTTTGTCAACTCCCCACATCAATTTATTCCTCAGCGTCGAGAAGAAACTGTGGTCTTTTAACCTCACAGTCTTGACGTTAAACGAAGCCTTACGGATTTTAAGCAAAACCGAAAAGTAGATTGGTTCAGATTGCGAGTCAACTGAAGTTAAGAAATGAAGACCGCGGCCTTCAACCTGCAATGTAATAGAATGGTGGTCGGGAACAACAATCGGACGAACGGTCAGGTGATGCGCGGCTATCGGACTGATGACAAAATTCTGCGAATCGGGAGTCAGAATCGGACCGCCAACGCTGAGCGAATAGGCTGTTGATCCGGTGGGCGTTGCTATTATCAAACCATCGGCCCAATAGGTATTCAGGTATTCATCGTTAATAAAGGTGTTAATACTAATCATCGATGATGAATCGAGTTTGGTGACAGTAATTTCATTCAGCGCATAATGGAAGTCAGAATGGTCATTATGCACTATCTCCAATTCCAGCACCGTCCGTTCATCAATAATTACATTTCCGGAGATAATGTCATCCAACGCATGTCCAATTTCAATTCGGGAAATATCCGAAAGAAAACCCAGACGGCCTGAATTGATCCCTACCAAGGGAATTGAACTTTTTTGAGCTACCATAAATGATTTTAGCAAGGTTCCATCGCCTCCAAGACTAAAAATATACGACACGTCATCAGGTAAATCGTCGCCGCTTTCAAAGACTCCTGCAATTTCTGGTTTTATGCAGCAATCCTGTTGCATGTATTCCAGAAAGGGGCGATAAACAAAATATTCAACTTGTTTCTCTTTCAACAAGGCTAAAAGTCTGGCAAATTCATCAACAAAATCAGGATTGACGGTAAGGCCGTAAAGTGCTATCTTCATGAGAAAAGAATAGAGTTGTTGGGTAGAAGGTTTGTCTTGAAAATCAGATGTTCATAAATTTCATCAGTTGATCGTACCGGTCGTCATATAAGTTTTGTATGATTGACTCATCCATATACACCGCTTTAATATTGTAATCATAGCGCACAAATGTCTGAATTATTGACGACAAATCAACGACATTTATTTTCAGTGTTACATCCATCATCTTCGAATCTTCTTCATGATTGATATAAAAACTCATGATTTTGGCATCATTGCTTTCAACTATCTGCGCAATTTGAGAAAGTGAATAATCTATCGAATTCAATTCCAACACGATAACGCCACCGGGTTCGCGAACTGCTACCAGATCTGCAAATTTTTGTGCCAGATCAAAAACAGTAATTACACCACAGTATTCGTGGTGTAAGTCGAGCACAGGTACCGCACTTAATTTCAGCACCGATATGGCCGAAAAAACTTCGTAAATATGCTGATTGGTATGAACATGTGGCGAGAGTAGATGCTCGACATAATCACCTACAGGCTTATCTATTATGTTTAAATCGTAGATAATCTTGTCTGAAATCAAACCGATCAGTTCTTTCCCAGCCACTACCGGCAGATGTGAAATCCGGAATATCTCCATCCAATTGAGTGCTTTCTGACCACTGTCAGTTGGTCGCAGCGAAGGGACAACTTCCGAAAGGAGGTTTTGTGCTATCATCTTTTTAAGTTTTCATTACCGGCCAATCTAATCAAAAATTGTAACTTGCGCCCATAAATTTCAGATCATGACCAGACTTAGCGTAAATATAAACAAAATAGCAACACTGAGAAATTCGAGGGGTGGAAACACTCCAAGTGTGCTGGAAGCAGCCATAAACTGCCAAAACTTTGGTGCACAGGGAATTACCATTCACCCAAGACCAGATGAACGTCACATTCGAAAGCAAGATGTTTTTGACATTAAACCCTATATTACCACAGAGTTAAATATTGAAGGTTATCCGGGCGAGGACTTTATCCAATTGGTAATTGCGGTGAAGGCGAATCAGGTAACCCTTGTTCCCGACGATCCAACTCAGCTAACCTCCGATCATGGGTGGGATACCATCAGGCACGCTTCGTTCCTGAGAGAAGTAATTGCCCGGTTCAAAGCCGAAGGAATACGAACCTCTATTTTTATTGATCCGGACTTGGCAATGATTGAAGGCGCCAAAGAAACCGGTACCGACCGTATTGAACTTTATACCGAACCATTTGCAAAAATGTATCCTGTTGATCCGATCAAAGCGGTTGCTCCTTTTACCGAATCAGCCAAACTTGCCCGAAAGCTCGGTTTGGGAATCAATGCCGGTCACGATTTAAGCCTTAAAAATCTTCGCTTTTTTCAGGATCATGTGCCGTTTCTCGATGAAGTTTCCATCGGCCACGCGTTGATTGCCGACGCACTTTATCTGGGCCTGAAAAATACCATTCAGGAATACCTTTCCTGCCTCAAATAAATTTGCCAATGAACCTTTTTTTCAGAGAAGAAGGCGAAGGCTTTCCGCTTGTAATTGTACACGGATTATACGGATCGTCGGACAACTGGCTGACTGTGGGCAAAAAATTAAGCGCTCAGTTCAAAGTTTATATGATCGACCAGCGCAATCATGGCCGGTCGCCCAATTCGGATGAACACAACTACGAAGTTCTGAAAAATGATCTGGCGGAGTTTTTTGATCAGCATAAAATTGAAAAAGCAATCGTTTTGGGGCACAGCATGGGCGGAAAAACTGCCATGTGCTTTGCAGCCGATTATCCTGAACGGATTGAAAAACTGATTGTTGTTGACATTGCCCCAAAAAATTATTTTTTACTGAACGACGAAAGCCAGTATTTCCTCCATAAAAACATTTTGCAAGCCATGCTCGAAATCGATTTCAGCAGAATGGAATCGAGGAAAGATGTTGAATTTTACCTGCTTGAGCGAATTGACAGTTCTCAGATTGTACAATTTCTGCTGAAGAATGTGCACCGGAAAAAGGAAACCCATCATTTTGAATGGCGCCTCAATGTCGGCGTATTATTGGACAATCTTGACGAAATTATCAGCGGAGTGAACGAAAGATGGTTCGAGGATCGTTTACCGATTTTTAATTATCCGGTTCAGTTTATCAAGGGTGCAAACTCAAATTACATCCTGCCCGAAGATTTCAAAATCATCCATCGCATTTATCCTGAATCAATTATCCGAGAAATTCCGAATGCCGGGCACTGGCTCCATGCAGAACAGCCGGAACTGTTTATCGAGGCTGTTCAGAAATTTATAAAATAGACACTGAAATCCTCTTACCGGTTATACTTTTTCGTTACCTCCCTTAAAAAGTGCAAGTGATTTGTCCGAACCTGTGGCCATGCAAACCGCCAGGTCCAGTTGCCCGATGCAGTTCCGGGAGTATTCATCCTTGCTTCGGAGTCGAGCCCCAGCAAATCCTGCATCGGAATAAGCGCCATCATTGCCGATGATGCCCAGGCATATTCAGTCATTTGGCGCACAAGTTCTTTTCCATTGCCTTTCAAATACTTACGAAGCATTTTCCGTTCTGATTTTTCAATCGAATTAAACCAACCAAGTGTGGTGTCGTTGTCATGAGTTCCGGTATAAACCACAAAATTCGAACTGTAATTATGAGGTAAATTTTCATTGGCTGCATCCGATCCAAAGGCAAACTGCAGGATTTTCATCCCCGGTAAACCAAAATCATCCCGTAATTTCTCCACTTCAGGAGTAATAACTCCCAAATCTTCGGCAATAATATTGAGATCCCGAAACTGTTCCTTCAATTTATGAAACAATTCGTAGCCTTTTGCCGGAAGCCACTCTCCTACTACTGCTGTTTTTGCTTCGGCAGCAACCGACCAGAAAGATTCCAAACCACGAAAATGATCGACCCTCACCTGATCGAACATCCGGAGGTTAAAATGAATTCGTGCCAGCCACCAGTCGAAATCGCGCTCGGCTACCCTCTCCCAGTCGAACACCGGATTTCCCCACAACTGACCGGTTTCGCTGAAATAATCGGGTGGAACGCCTCCAACCTGTGTTGGTTTTGAATCTGAATCAAGCAGAAAAATATCCTGATTGGCCCATACATCAGCGCTGTCAAGCGAAACATACAACGGAATATCGCCGATTATAGAAATGCCTTTCGAGTTGGCGTAGTTTTTCAGTTTAAACCACTGCCTGAAAAATACAAATTGCAGGAAACGATGAAAATCAATTTCGGAGTGCAACTCCTTAAAAGCCTCCTGAAGTGTAGGCTTATCACGCATTACAAGCTTTTTCTTCCAGGTATTCCAAACGGTTTCGCCGTACTTTGTTTTTAGCGAACGAAAAAGTGCATAATCGTCGAGCCACCAGGAATTATGGCTCATAAACGCAACATATTCGTCTTTGTAGCGGTCAAAATTCTTTTTAAAACTGGCAAATGCTTCGAGAAAAAGTGCCATTTTCCACTCCTCAACTCTTTCGAATTCCACTTTTTTTGCTTTGAAATGCTGATCAGTTACCGAATCTTTTGAAATCAGCCGATCGGTAACCAATTGCTGAATATCAATAAACATTGGGTCTCCGGCAAATGCAGAATAGCATTGATAGGGTGAATTGCCGTAACCTGTTGGACAAAGCGGCAATATCTGCCAAAGCTTTTGTTTTGTTTTTGCAAGAAAATCGACAAACAAAAATGCTTCTTTACCTAAACTTCCAATCCCGTCGCTGCCGGGCAGTGAACTGATATGCAATAATATTCCGCTGCTTCTTTTCATGACTAATGTATTAAATCCCTGTAAGCTTTTAAAAATTTAGCTGTTTCCCGGACTATTCGCTGAACAGCCAATCCATGTTTAAGTTCAGGAACAAAGGCTTTTGAATCTTTACCACCGAGAAAAATATAGTGGGCATGGATCATGGAACGCAACCAGCCCGGTGGAACATGGCCGGAAGGAAAACTACTGATTGGCAAATAATTGCTGCCAACCACCTGTCTGGTCCATTGTCCGGTTTCTTCCAGATAGTATTCGAAGTAATCAACCGAATGCGATGAATAACGCAACATTCCTTTCTCAGCATAAATTTCGAGCGAAACCAGATCGCCTGTTCCCGAACTGATTCGGCTGGCCGACATTATTCCTGCTGCAAAATTTTCAGGATGAACCAGCGAAAGTGAACTGAATAAATCTGAATCTTCGGGTACATCAGCAAAACGGCCTGCCTGAAAAGCGCTTGTTATTTGCAGATTTTCGCCCAGAAAAGCCATCAGTAAACTAATTCCATGCGAACCTAAATCGGCCATTGCGCCGCCATCGGGAGCAGGTGTAAGGCGTGTCACACGCTTGTTGCGGTAGGATTGCTGCAAATAATCGCCGTGATAATATTTCAGGTCGAAATGAATCGGGTTTCCGAGTTTTCCGGAGTGCCAAAAAGCCAATGCCTCGCGCACCGAAGCTGTCTGCAAATATTGAAATCCGATCTGAATAACTTTCCCGCTTTCACCTGCAATTTTGGCCATTTCCAATTCTTCCTCCAGATTCGAACAAACAGGCTTTTCAAGGTAAATACGACTAACAGAAGGCATCTCAAGTGCCATTTTCAGGTGCTCAAAATGAACTTTATTGGGGCCTAAAATCAGCACCGTATTTATATCCGTATTGCTCCTGAATTCTTCAATAGAAAGCGATTTTTTAAATCCAAATTTTGTAGCAAAAGCATCCCGGCTTTCCTTTCTGGCCGAACAAACGGCTTCAAACACAATTTCAGGAACTTCAGGATAAAAATACCTGAGCGAATTCAACGCAAAAGCATGTGCCCGTGCTATTCCGCCAGCCCCTAAAAAACCAATAACCATTTTTTCTGAAACCATAAAATGAGTTCTGTATTTGGAGATCTCAAAATTAAGTGATTTAGTGAGAGTTTTGAGAATTATTTTTGGGAATTGATAGTATTGAGGAAGATTGATGAGATTGATGAGATTGACTGGGCTAAAATAATAATGGCCGGACTGCTTTCACAATCCGGCCATTATTTAATAATTATATCCGTCGGCTAAAGCCAGACGGCAAAGGATATTTTCTCAATTTACTGACTATTCGAGCTCTAAAACTACTACTGATTTTGAAGGAACACTCACTTCCAACTTGTTATCGGAAAGCTTCTTTGCATTTTTAAATGCAACAGGTTTTACAGTTTCAGGTTTGTCGAAAGTATTGACAGAATTGAAGGCTGCGGCAGTTAAAACGGTACCCGAATTTATTTTGGTGATCGCTTTCCCTGAAATATTAACTTCCAGTTTGATTTCCTTATTTGGGTTCAGATTACTGATGGTAACGTGTATTTTGCCGTTTTTGTCAACCGACGCAGAACTGCTGATTGCTGGAATCTGGTCATTCCCCAGCTTGTATTGCTCACAAAACAGGCTCGACGGCAGCAAAGTTGCATCCTGATGCACATTGTACATTTTGAAAACATGATAAGTTGGAGTCAGCACCATTTTGTTTCCTTCGGTTAAAATCATCGCCTGCAATACATTTACAATCTGTGCTATGTTGGCCATTTTCACCCGATCGGCATGTTTGTTCAGAATATCCAGCGTACTTGAAGCAATCAGTGCATCGCGCATCGAATTCTGCTGAAAAAGGTGACCTGAAATGGTTCCGGGTTCAACATCGGTCCAGATTCCCCATTCGTCAACCAGCAAATCAACGCGTTTATCCCGGTCGTACTGATCCATAATAGATGAATGTTTACTCACCAATTCATCCATGTACAAACCTTTTTTCAATCCTGAAAAATAAAGTTCTTCGCCGAAACCTGTGGCAGCCGATTTATTGTTCCAGCCTTCACCGGCAATTGTATAGTAATGCAACGACAAGCCATCCATGTTGTTACGGCCTTTTTCCATCAATACTTTTGTCCAGTTAAAATCGCTTCCGTTTGAACCACAGCCAATTCGGTCGAATTTATTGCCACCATACATTTTGGCATAGTTTGAATATTGCCTCATTAGGTCGGAATAAAACTCAGGAGTCATATCGCCGCCGCAACCCCAGCTTTCGTTGCCAATTCCAAGAAATTTCACATCCCAGGCTTTATCGCGGCCATTTTTCCGGCGAAGATTTGCCATCGGAACATCATCATCCGAAGTCAT
Organism: Chitinophaga pinensis; assembly: GCA_945897845.1. Classification (GTDB taxonomy): domain Bacteria; phylum Bacteroidota; class Bacteroidia; order Bacteroidales; family Prolixibacteraceae; genus Aquipluma. Next base: position 29,942 of record CAMDGL010000005.1, read on the forward strand.
GTATTCGATCCAATCGACCATCTCATCCACGGTTCCGCTTCCTACATTGGCTGAAATGTATGGATCGCACTTCAGTAGTTCACAAAGATCCAGAAATTCGTTGGTGCCAAAACTATTGTCCTCAACGGTTCCGCCCCAGAATACATTTTTAATTTTCGGACGTTCGTTCAACGGACCAATTCCGTTTTTCCAATGGTAAGTATCGGCAAAACAGCCACCCGGCCAGCGAAGTACCGGCACTTTCAATGCCTGAAGGGCCTCAAGTATATCCTTGCGGTAACCGTTAACATTCGGAATCGGTGAATCTTTTCCGACCCAAATACCATCGTAAATGCAACGGCCAAGGTGTTCGGCAAACTGGCCGTAAATGTTTTTGTTGATCTGGGTTTTTCCAGCCGCAGCATCAATTGAAAGCACATTTACCTGAGCTTTTGTTGCAAAAGCAGCAAGCAGAATAAATAGAAATACTGATAACTTCTTCATTTTTAATTATTTTATTGGTTTATATAAGTTTTCAGAGTATAAGAGTTCAAAACAACAAAAAAATAATTGTCTTTCAAACACTTTATCTTTTACAACACAAAAATAAGCGACGTAATTTTGATGAATTGTGTCGCTTGTCTGGGTGTAAATTAATCAGTTTTAAAATTTATTCGAACTTTATTTTGCTGACCAGATAACAATTACGTTCCAAGGAAGTGTTAGTATTTCAAGCAAAAGAAGTTGAACCGACGTTGTTTTCTTTCATATATTCGTTCAACGCGATTTCTTCAATGGCAGTGAGCAATAATCCGTTGTATGGTGCGAATTGTTCTTTTCTTTTCTGAATGTACGAAAAACTGAACGGTGAGTGGAATTCCATTTCAACCACATACGTTTTACTGTAACAATCAGGATTTTGCGCGATGGCTTCAATGATAAAAAGATCCATGCTCTTTCGCATCAACGATTGAAATACTTCAATATGTCGGCCTCCAAAAAGCGGCAGACTTTGCATCACCTTTTCGCCGAACCAGTATGTTTTATTGAGCTTGATATCCAACAATTCAGAACTGTTTGAAAAAACCGTTTTCAAACCAGCTTCCGAATCTTCATCAACATCCTGAATATCATCGAGTAATTGCAAATACGCCCCGTAACCAAACAGAAAATACTCCTGATTTTTACTGAGTCGGCCAGCAACCAGGTATCCGTCGGCCAAAACAGAGGCACCACCTTTTGCCATACATATCTTTAGAATTTCAGTTTCAGAAAGAGCATCACCAGAATGAATTAAATGCATGCTTTGTGTTTGAGCCTGATGGATTGCAAGTAAACTCTGGTAAACTTCAGGATAGTCTGATCGAGGATATTCATCTTCAATCATCGATACCAAACTAAAAATGGTTCTTTCAGCATCATTATTCGGCTCTGGATTTTGACCATCGAGCCGCAAATAAAAATTATTGCTGAAAATCAACTTATCGAGCGCAGAAATCTCAGGATTGTCAATCAGATTATCTGTGTAAGGATACAATAAACTATATGCAAAAATTGAAGGAGTAAGCCTTACAGGAAGACCCAGCACAATCTGCAAACCATTCATGATCCACATGTTCCTGCAGGCCTGAAATATATCGTGAAAAGTTAATTTGCAATCGAATCGCCGGGCCTGACGAACAAATTGCCGGGTCACTTCTTTTAATTGATCGGAGAACATTACCTGAAGTTGGGCTTCGGTAAA
>CAMDGL010000006.1 GCA_945897845.1 Chitinophaga pinensis
CTGTTGTAATAGCTGCCGTTTAACGAAGTGTTTCGCTGATAGGCCAAATTCAGATTATAGGTTAATCCAAATGGAAGTTTTACTTCCGTAGTGAAATTACCCAATAAATTATTGATTTTTGAATCATCGTCAGCCTGTTCAATAATTGCAAGCGGGTTAAAATATCCTGAATGGTTGAAGTTTTCAAAATAAGTACCGTCAGCATTTTTTGTGCTGGTTACCGGCAAATATTTGGCAGCCTGCAAAAGAGCGCTGTTTCGCTGAGGAACTTTGGTGTCTTTAATATTTGAGTTGGTAATATTAATCCCAAATTTCACTTTGTCGTTAAACGCCAATTGTTCAACGGATAACCGGGCTATAATACGGTTTTGCTCACTGCTCAACAAGATACCCTGTTTGTCGATATAAGTGAGGCTGGCAATGTAATTGCTTTTATTGCTGCCCCCACTGTACGAAAGATTATGGCTGGTTGAAAGTGCAACATTTCGTTGTATTGTCTTTTGCCAGTTGGTGTTGGCACCCATATCATCGGCAGGAGAAAAAGACATGCTGTTTTTTGCCAGAAAAGCGCGCAATTGAGTGGCATCCATCATATCCAACTGGTTGGAAACATTTTCGAATCCAACATATCCGTTGTACGAAACCTGCTCCTTGTCTTTATTTCCTTTTCGTGTTGTAATCATGATAACACCATTTGCAGCACGGTTACCATAAATTGATGTTGCAGCAGCATCTTTCAAAACATCAACGGTAACAATATCATCAGGAGCCACCAGCGAAATATCTGCCCCGGGTACACCATCAATTACATAAAACGGACTTTGAGAACTGTTTAAGGTCGATACACCACGCATGATAATGGTAGCCTTTCGGGTAGGATCGCCACTAACTGAAATGTTCAGTCCGGGAACTTTACCTTGTAAAAGCTGACCAACATCACTGATGGCACCTCGGTTCAATTCGTCTGATTTAACTGAGGTAACGGCACTTGACAGATTTTTGCGTGAACTTTTGCCATATCCAACAGCCACAACTTCCTCAATACCAATAGTCTCCTCTTCCAAAACAACGTTAATCTGGGTTATTCCTGAAATTTCTATTTCCTGGTTTTTCATCCCAACGAACGAAACCGAGATTGTTTTGGCATCGGCAGGTACCGACAATTTAAATTCCCCGTTTACATCGGTAATCGTACCGGTAGTGGTACCTTTTACCTGAATGGAAACTCCGGGAATTGGATCTCCGTTACTGTCATGTACCGTTCCTGAAAGTTCCTTTCTCTGTTGGGAACTATAAACTTCACCAGTTTTCCTGATTACAATTTGCCGTTCATACACATCGTACGATACGTTTTCGCCTTTCAGCGCCTCATCAAGTATCTGATTGATGGTCGCATCCTTGAGATCAATCTGAATTTTCTTTGCTACATTGAAATCTTCGTTCCGGTAGAGAAAAATAAATTCACTGTTTTCTTCAATGAAGCCAAACAGGTCGCGGATCGTACTGTTGGACATGTTGATGTCCAATTTTGTTTTCTGGGCATAACTGTTTGCGGAAACAGTAAACATACAACCTAACAGCAACATGATAGTTAGTCGCATAATTAGCATTAGTTTTAGAAGGCTTTTCCCATAGGGATGCCCGGTTAACCACTTTTTTTTCATAGATTTGAACTGTTTTAATTAATAAATACTGAATTAAGCACTCGTATTTGTTTGACCGGTAAATGTTCCCGCATTTGCCGGTTTTTTATTTTATTTCGTAATTGTTGTTGTCAATCTGTCTGATTTCGGTTGACGAAACTTTGGCCAGGTACTCAAAAACCTCCTGTAGATTCTTATTCAGGTCCAGTTTTCCGCTGATTTTTTGTAGCCCAATCAACGGGTCGGTATAACTAATTTGAATATTGTAATACCGTTCAATCTTTTTAATTATGCGGCTCAAATCCTGATTATCAAAACTCAGTAATCCCTTTACCCAAATGGTATAATAAGCAGCATCAACCTCATATACTTTTGAATTCTGTGAATTTTTATTGAACAAGGCCATTTGATTTGGCTTTAAAACGACATCACTTTCAAAGATGCCGGAATTGTTTTTTTTGATGGAAACACTCCCTTCCTTTAAAACAGTCTGCACTGTATTGTCTTCTGGATAGGCAGAAACATTAAATTCAGTTCCAAGTACTTTTACTTCGAGCGAAGTAGTTTTGACAATAAATGGCATTTCTGTGTTCTCAAAAACATCAAAAAATGCCTCGCCAAATAACAATACTTCACGTTGTTTGCCTGAGAATTTGGAAGGAAAAATGAGGCGGCTTCCTGCATTTAACCAGACAACCGTATTGTCACTCAATGTAATTTTTGAGCGGTTTCCGTAAGGAATAATTATCTGATTGGTTAATGATTTTTCATTGTTGCTGCCTGATTGTATGACTGATTCGTTGTTAAGCACCAACTGATCAGGATTGGTATAATCCAGAGAAGATTCTGTTTTTAGCAAAGGAATACTTTTCCCTTCAGGCATAATTAATACAGGCCCTTCAAGTTGAGTGGGAATCCGGCTTTCATCCACATACAATTCGTTGTGTTGTTTGTCCATTTGCATATACACAAAAACACCTCCGATTGAAAAAAACAGAATAGCAATGGCTGCATATTTGGTCAATCCAATTGCAAACTGATACCGCTTTCTTTTCTTTTCAATAGATTCAAGCCTTTGAATAATTTGTTTTGCCAGCGCCTTCTTTTCTAATTCAGTCAATTTTTCAACCGAGAAACCTAAAGCATAAAAACGTTGTTTGAATTGTAAAATTTGGTCGGCCTCAGAAGGATTCATCTCAAGATAGGCTTTCCACCACGAATCGATTTCAGTGCCGGGATGATAGACCCATTTAAAAAACAAGGGATTTTCTATTAGTTTTTCGTAAATATCCATGTGATACAATGAATGAATTTACGACAAGAGCCGAATAAATCTAAAAAGGGACAGAAAACAGGAAAAACTTCTCTATGCTTTATAACACACAAAAAAAAGTTCAAGAATTTTTGGTTCGAAGTTACTGCGGAGGTACTGAATTATTCGTTGAACCTGCTTTTTAACGGTATCAGGTTTCAAATTCAACAAATCGCCTATTTCACTGTAATTCAATCCGCTGGTAAATTTCAGAAAGAGTAATTCGCGTTTCTTATCATCCAGTGTCTTTAATACTTTTTGAAGCATTTCAAGTTGTTCGTTTTGAAATTCATCAGGAAATCCATTAGCTTCAGAAGAAAAAATAAGATCAAATGAATAATACTCCTGACCGATACCGACCATCCGTTTGTCTTTCTGAAGCTTCTTTATGATCAGACGCTTCAATGATTTGTAAAGATAAAACTCTAGTAATTCAGGATTCTTTATGCTTGGATTGTATTTATAGAGGTCGATAAAAAGATCCTGAATGCAATCTTTCAGTAATTCACGATCGGTCGTTATTTTGGCGCCATACGCAAATAACTGATCCGAAAATTCATTGTAAATTTCTTCAAATGAATTGCGGTCGCCGGTTTTAAATTTTAACAATACGAGCTGCCAGTATTCTTTATTTCTTGCATCTTTTGCCAAAGGAGTATTTTTTCAGGACAAATTATTCGGGCAAATGTAGCAATCAATTTTTGTTCAGGAAGTCGCCTGATTAATAAACTCAATTGATCCGAATCATCTTTTCTGATAAATGACAACCGTTTGAATATTTCAAAAACTACCGCTATATTGGTGCAGCAATAGTACTAACGAACAAAATGATGGAAAACAACACACAAAATATCGGGAACGACGAAGTCAGGGAGCAAGTTGTTCAGGCAGCAAGATTGGTATTTGCACGTTTCGGCTACAAGAAAACGGCGCTCGACGATATTGCCAGGGAAGCACGAAAAGGGAAAAGTACCATCTATTATTACTTTAAAAGTAAAGATGAAATATTCAAGGCAGTGATAGATGCAGAGGCTGAAATAAGAAAACAGGCAATTCAGGAACAAATTAGCCAGATCAATAATTCGGAACAAAAGTTAAAAACATACATCTATGTGAGGATGCTCACCCTAAAAATGGTGGTCAACTATTACGAAGCCATCAAAAACGATCTGCTCGATAACCTCTATTTTGTAAACGGTTTTCGAATCGAACATTTCGAAGATGAAATCATGCAGGTAAAAAACATGCTTCTTGAAGGAATTGAAAAGGGTGAATTTTCAATCGCCAACCCAGAACTAACCGCAAAAACGATCGTCACCATTCTTCAGGGTTTTGAGGTTCCGCTGATACTTAAAAACCTTTCAGACGAGGAAATACGGAGGTCTGTTGACGAAATGTTGAATATTCTATTCTATGGAATTGTCGGTAAATAGAAGCCTCCCCCATCCCCTCCGAAGGAGGGGCGAAAGAATCGCGATTCGATAGTTTTCATTTCAAATTTATATTTTGTTGGCCAGGCTAATACTAATTGAGAAACCGTTCATGTTATGTTCTGCCAACTCCCTTCTCCTGTGGAGAAGGGCCGGGATGAGGCTTTACTATTTTTTCACCTTGAACAATTCCTTTTCTTCCACTTTTTTCACTGTCGAGCTATCGTTAAGTAATTTATTGATGGCGTTGAACGGGGCAACCACCACTTCGTCTCCGGTACTTACACCTTCCAGAATTTCAATATTCTGACTATCCTGAATACCTGTTTTAACCGATTTTTTATAGACTTTTCCATCTTTATAAATGAAAACTACTTCCACTTTTTCCTCTTCATCAGCTTTAGCTACCTGCTCGGTGCCAGTTTCGCCTTCCTTCTCAGCTTCTTCAGTTTCAGCTTTGGCTTCCTGCTTGCCATTTCCTTTCAATGTACGGGTGGTCACCGCCTGAATCGGAACAGTAATTACATTCAGCCTTGTTTCTGTCTGAATATCGACGGTTGCCGACATTCCTGGACGGAAAGGGTATTTCCTTCCAGACAAACTATCGGTAAGATCTTTATATGATTCGTCAAGTAACAAAATCTTCACACTGAAATTGGTCACCTGATCGGTTGAACCACCAACTACATTTGCTGAATTGGCAATCTCAGTCACAATTCCTTTAAACTTGCGACCCAGATAGGCATCCACTTCAACCAAAGCAGTATCATTCAGGTTAACACGCACGATGTCATTTTCGTTAACGTCAACTTTCACTTCCATCAGGAAAAGATTGGCAATTACCAGCATTTCGGTTCCGGCATACATGTTAGTGCCAACTACGCGTTCGCCTTTTTCAACATTCAGCCGCGAAACGGTTCCGTCCATCGGAGCATAAATTTTGGTTTTCACAAGCTGTTCCTGGGCTTCTGCAACCGATGCTTCTGCCGATTTCACCGCAAACTGTGCAGCTTTTACTTCCGATTGTGCAACTTTAAACGAAGCTTGTGCAGTTTCGAAATCTGAAACCGGAATTGCATCTTGTTTGAACAATGTATTTGCACGTTTGAATGACAATTCACTTTCAATCTGACGGGCTTCTGCCTGCGCCAACCGTGCTTGTGACGAACTCAAACTGGCCTGAGCCCTGTTGTATGCCTGAATATAAATATCGGGTTTAATCACCACCAGAAGTTGTCCCTTCTTAACTTCGTCCCCTTCCTCAATGGTCATTTCAATAATTTCTCCTGAAACATCCGGACTAATTTTAATCTCCGTTTCGGGCTGAACTTTGCCATTGGCCGTTATCAACTCAGTAATGGTTTTACTTTCAACAACTTTTGTTGCAACATTAATCTCAAAGTCTTTTCCAAACCAACCTTGTTTTTTACCAACAACCAATAAAATGATCAGGATAACCGCCAAACCAATAATGTATGGCAAAAATTTATTTGACTTCTTCTTCATTTCTTTTGAATTTTGGATTATCTGTCTGGGTAAACTTTTAAAAATTACACATTTTATTAAAAAGAACCTATTATTTCAGTCGAACGAAATTAAAAACAAAAACATTCAGAGGGCTTGTATGTTATCCTGTTTTACCAATTAAAATTTCTTTTGGTTTCAAATCGAACCCTGAGGAAATATTTCTGAACAAAATACATAAAGATTAATGGATCAGGCAAAACTAAAAGTTGAAAACCCAATTTCTGAACGGAATGTGCAAAACATCCCATTCGGCGAGTTTCTGAACAATTTAAAAGCGCGGATGAAACTCGTTTTTCATGACCGTGCCGATATTGATCAAATGGCCGTCAAACGCGGAATGCCGCCTTTCGTGATGCGCGAAATCATGGATTTAAACCCACTGGCGATAGGAATTCCATCGGAATATGGAGGAAGAGGATGCAAAATGGAAGAGGCGATTGCCCTGCTGGCAACCACTTCTTATGAATCGCTGGCTTTATCACTTACCATGGGAATCAACTCGGCCTTGTTTCTTCAGCCCGTCGCAAAATATGCCCAGGAAGAAGCGAAAGCTCCCGTTTTTGAGCGGTTTCTGAAACATCAAAACATGGGTGGATTAATGATAACTGAACCTGACTTTGGAAGTGATGCCTTAAATATGCAGACTTCCTTTTCAGAAAATAACGGCAAATACCATCTTCAGGGAACCAAACATTGGGCCGGACTTACCGGATGGGCTGAATTTTGGTTATTGACCGCACGCGAAAGGAGCCAGTCGGGCGACCTGAAACGCGACATCGATTTCTTTATTTGTGATGTAAATAGTCCTGACCAAAACATTGTGGTTGAAGAGTTTTACGAAAACCTCGGATTATTTCAGATTCCATACGGCAGAAACAAACTGGATGTTCAAATACCAAAACTTCAAAGGCTCGTGCCAAAATCGACCGGCGTAAAAATGATGCTCGACCTGCTTCACCGAAGCCGGATGCAATTTCCAGGCATGGCAATGGGCTTTATACAGCGTTTGCTGGATGAATCAATTGCACACACCAACCAACGTCTGATCGGCGGAAAACCTTTGGTCTCCTACGATCAGGTTCAGCAGCGACTGGGTCGGCTTCAGGCATCCTACACCATTTGTTCGGCCATGTGTGCCAACAGCAGCGGAAAAGCCGGTATTGAAAACGATCTTTTCTCACACGGATTTGAAGCCAATTCAGTAAAAAGTGTTGTAACCGATTTGATGCAGGAAGCAGCACAATCGGCCACACAACTTGTTGGAGCTCAAGCGTACAAGTTAAGCCATATCGCCGGAAGAAGTATTACCGATAGCCGTCCGTTCCAGATTTTTGAAGGTTCGAACGATATTTTGTATGCTCAAATTTCTGAAAATCTTGTAAAAATGATGAAGAAAGCAAAGGAAAACAACCTTTATCAATTTCTGAAAACCTTTGATCTGACTTCAAAATCAGCTCCATCGATGAAGGAATTACTTGATTTTGAACTGAATATGGATCTTCCGCAACGCAAACTGGTAGAACTAGGTGCAATTCTTGGCCGTATTGTTTCTTTCGAAATGGTGATCAACCTGGGAGAAAAAGGATACCGGAGCGATTTGATCAATAATGGATTGGTTTTCCTCAAACAGGAAATTTCTTCCTTGTTTCAGCACTTCAATTTCAGCAATCAAAAGCGGGTAGTCGAAGATTATCAGGAAGAAAGCAGCTGGATGAATTTTGTTGCGGCTCATTAAGCAGGTTGAAAACCGGGCATTTTTAGTATTTTTGCGACTTCAAACAGGCCGGAGATGTATTTTACAGAACAGTTTCCGGCCTAAAAAAAACGATTTTTAAAATGAAGTTTCATTCCTACGCCATCTATTCACCCGATGCAGGGGCTTTTTATTACGGCTATTTTGAGGATCTTGAAAAAGTACTTGAAATGCACAACTCAAACCAGATCACTCCCACAAAAGACCGTGGCCCGTGGGTTCTGATGTATTCTGAAAGCCATGATACAAGGCTAAAAGCCATCCGTCAGGTAAGTTTTTACAGATCGGTAAAAGGTCAACGATTTATGCGTAATAAACTCAATTTCTAAAATTGCCGGCTGAAGTCATTCGCTTGTTTACAAACAAATAAACATCCCGAAAGTCTCACAAACAATGCATTGTTAATAAATAATTTATTGACCACCTTATTTTTCACAAATCAGTAGTTGATCTTTTGTAAATTTGAAAACAAATTTAATACGTTATTACCATGAAAAGAATAATCTTAGTTGCTTTTACATTGGCATTGCTGACAAGCGGATGTAAGGTATTCAAATCTAAAAAGAGTCCGGCAGCTCCGAAAACAGAAACAACCGCAGAAACCAAGGTATTTTCAGTGCCGGCTCCCAAATCCACTGTTCGTGAAAATCCAACTTCGGATACCATGTACGAAACTGCCGACAAATCGGTGACTGGCAAACCTGTATCAGTAAGGAGCGAAAATTTTACATTTTCAGCTGAAGATCAGGCAGCTTACAGCAGCAAGGCCTTTTTCGTAATTGTTGGAAGTTTCAGCAGCAACGAAAATGCAGGTCGCTTCAAACAGGAATTGGTTCAGTTAGGATTTAAACCAATTATTCTGCACAGCGAAACTGGTTATTACAGGGTTTGTGTCGATTCGTTCAATGATGAAGCCGCCGCCCGGAATCGTGTTCAGAAAATCAGGGTTGATTATCCGAAATACGCCGATAGCTGGTTATTGATCAAGAAATAAAACTATTCAGAATAGCAAAAAAAAGGGATACCATGCGGTATCCCTTTTTTTGCATTACACTTCTGCCTACTTTAAAATCTTATCCGCTTCCTGATAACCTTCTGCAACAACTGTCATTTGAATATTGCTCTCGTTGATGGCCATAGGACTCACCAAAAAGGAAGGAACTAATCTGTTCCCGTTACTTATGGTTGAAGTAGCCAGTGGAACAGGTTTCTCCTGTGATAAATTCATTGCCAGCTCAGCCACTGTATATGCCATTGTTTTAATTGGTTTATAAACGGTCATGGTTTGATTTCCTTTTATAATTTCCTGAATGTTTGGCAAGTCGGCATCCTGTCCGGCAAGTTCAACTTTCCCTTCCAGTTTTTTCTCTTTCAAAGCCCTTAACACACCCAGAGCAATGGCATCATTTCCGGCAAGTATAGCATCCACATCTCCTTTGGCTAACTCAAGTAGCTTAATTGTATGCCTGTAACCTTCTTCTTCTGTCCAGAAATCGGAAAACACATTGTAAATCAGGCTTATCTGTCCTTTATCAATGTAAGGCTGAAGAATATTCATCTGGCCGAGATAAATCATTCTACTATTGTTGTCGTAAGTAGGACCACCGATAAGTGCATAATTACCTGCCGGAGTTGTGTTTGTAAGGTATTCAGCCTGAATTTCGCCAATGCGCACATTGTCAGAAGACACATAATAATCGAGCCAGCAATTGTTGATTAATCGGTCGTATGCGATCACCTTGATATTACTTTTATGTGCAAGGTCAACAATCTGGCCGGCAGAAAACTGGTTAACAGGAATTACGACCAAAACAGATATGCCTGAATTGATCATTTCTTTGGCCTGCTCAATTTGTTTCTGTTCGTCGTTATCGGCCATATTGACAACAGAAACACCTCCAAGCTGATCAACCGCTTCGATAAAATATTTTTGATCACTTTGCCAGCGTGGCGTATCAAAACTGTGAACCAGCAAACCAATTTTAGGTTTTCCGGAAGAACAACCGACAAGTATAAAACCTGCCACAATTAAGTAAAGTAGAATCTTGGTCTTCATAGTAAATGGAATTTATCAGTGAATAAATGAATTATACCACAACCATAAAATAGGAAAGAACAAATCGAATACGGTGAATTATGAATAAAACCGTTGTATAAGAATTAATCAACAATTATTTAAACCGTATTTTTATACGGAAAAATTCGTAGTTCGTTCGAATGAAGTTGATGAATGATTTATGCATTAAAGAAATGCAAAAAACATAAAACTCAATTGATATTTAAATTCAGGATTTTATTTAAAGGATGGAACCAATCGTAGCCGTTCAGCAGCTAATTCAAGGGTTTCGTTATTTTTTGCAAAACAAATACGAACCATTTTCTGCTTGTTTTTTTCGTGCATGAATGCAGAAACAGGAATAACGCCAACACCGAATTCTGTCGCCAGTCGGTATGTAAAATCTGCATCCGACTCATCCGAGATGGCTGAATAATCGAGTATTTCGAAATAACTTCCCTGTGACGGAATTATCTTAAACAAACTTCCGCCCAACAACCTGTTAAAATAATTTCGCTTACCCTGATACATTTCTGAAATATCCTTCTTCGAGTCTTCTGTCAGTAAATATTCTGAAAGGGCATACTGCAGCGGAGTATTCACATTGTAAATCTGGAATTGCTGAATCCTTCTGAATTCGTTCATTAATTTCTCCGGCCCCAGTATGTAGGCCAAACCCCAGCCATTGATGTTAAAAACGGGTCCAAATGAAGAAACCACAAAACTGCGCTCGGCCAGTTTGTCAAATTTTGAGACACTCTGATGGGTGCTGTTATCAAACACGATCGATTCGAAAACCTCGTCGCTCAACACAACGATGTTTGTTCCGTTGATTAATTTTTGCAATTGGATCAGATCAGATTCAGACAAAACAGATCCGGTAGGATTATGAGGCGAATTAAGAATGATCATGCGGGTTTTTGAAGTAACCATTTTTCTGACTTCTTCCCAGTCGATATGAAAATCGGGCAATTTAAGGGCTACATAAACCGGACGGGCACCTGTGCTTGCAATTGCCGGAGCATACGATTCGTAGGCAGGTTCAAAAAGGATTACTTCGTCTTCGTCCTTCACCACCGAACTAATTGCAGTCATGATTGCCTGAACGGGACCGGCAGTGATGGTAATTTCAGTTTCAGGGTTGTATGAGCGTTTGTACAGGCTTTTTACCCTTGCAGAGATAACCGCCCGCAGTTCACTGATACCTTCATGCGGTGCAAAATTATTGTATCCCGAACGAATGTATGTTGCTGCCAAATTAGCCAGTTTTTCAGGGCACGGAAAATCTGTTTTCCCTAATGACAGGTCGATTGCACCGGTTTCAATAACCAGTTTATTGACGGCAGAAAATATACTCCCTTTGGTTACTATTAATTTCGTTTGAGGCATGGTGTAATTATTGACTGACAAAGTTAAAAAAATATGCTGTTTGCTTACATTTCCAATGGGTTTGCTTTCAAATAAAATAATTTATTAAACACATAAATCAACGCAACACCTCTCTCAGAATGTCCAATGATTTTATTTCTCCCATATTGTCAAAATGAATCCGGTAATATTCCAACAGCTTTTCGAGCAACTGCCGCCGTTCACTGTGGGTGTAATCCAATTTTTCAACCGAGGCAAAATCGATATCAAAAAGCGCTGCGAACAATACGGTTATATGCTTATCTGTAAATTGATTGTGCAAAGGTTCATGGCTCACAAACTGTGCTTTCTGCAAATCGAAAAAATTACATATCAGTGCATTGTCCCGACTTGGATAAATGCCCAAAAACTGTGTTAGCCTGAACAGGAACCAAACGTGAAAATTACTGATTCCGTGCGATGTTAAATCAAGAAAAACCAATGAATTGTATATAAAATTAAACAATCCGGGATTGGGCTCCTCTTCCTTTAAACTTTTGTAAAGTATTTCTGCCAAAAAAATCACCTGCGAGCTTTTCCTGATGTCAAACGGAATGGTAGAAAATGGATTGGCAATACGAACATCTTTCAAACGATGGATTTCGCGCCCTGCTTTGTAATAGATTTCAAGGTCGAGAAGATAAAGTGGCTGAAAAGCAACAGATTTCACGGTCGATTTTTTACTTCTTGCACCGTTTACCACAAACGACTGCCTGCCATAGGCTTCAGTATAAATGACAGCAATCATACTGGTTTCGGAGTATTTGACTGAATGTAAAAAGATGCCCCGTGTTTTTTCGAGCACTGTCCGAAGTTTTAATGGATGAATAAAAGTTTGGTCACCATTGTTTTATCTCCTGATACATCGCTCATGAAAACCAGATAGACGCCGGTTTTGCAGCGGTTTCCGTTCAGATTTTTACCATCCCAGATGGCCTGGCCACCCAGTGAAGTAGTTTTATACACCAAATTCCCACTGATATCGGTTATTCGCAAATCGGTATTATTAACAAGTCCTTTCACCACAATCGGCCCATCGTACGTTTCACGAACCGGATTTGGATAAGCATAAACATCAACGAATTCGTCGTTCGCGGCAGTTGCTTCTCCCATGTACGAAATCAAACCGACTCCGGTGCCGATAAATACTTCGCCGGTTTTTTGATTAATGGCGATGTCGGTAATTTCATTGGTTGGCAGCGGACTGTTTTCGGTGTTAAAATGCTCAAGTTCGGTATCGCCGTCTTCAGAAACTAAAAACACACCTGAAGTTTTGGTTCCAAACCATTTCCGGTTGGCTCCATCGACAGCTATCGCGGTAATTGATTCTTTTTCGAGCAACGGATGAAATATGCCATCGTTCAAATCCAATCCCGGACGTATTGCAAACATTGAGGCATCCTCCCATATCTTTCGGGGATTGCTAAAAACAGCCACTCCGCTTGAAGTGCCCAGCCATAATTCACCGTTTTGATCTTCAGCAATGGCATTCACATCGCTCATGTCGGTAAAAAGTTCTTCCTTGCCGTTGGAGAAATAGGCCGTTACTTTTTGTATTTCCGACTGTTCGTTATCGCTGTTAAGTGCATACATATTCTGACCGCGTCCAAGAATGACCCATTTATCATCGTCTTTGGTTACCAATACTTTTCCGATGAAAGTATTATTGGCAATTCCGCGTAAATCATACGATTTCCATTTTCCATCCGTCTGAAAAACAGAAAGCACATTGGCAACTCCCGAATTGGTTACCCAAAGATTCCCTTTTGAATCAAAATCCATCCCACCAATACGGACGTATGGATCGTTTGGCTGGCCCGGCAACTGGGTTTGCAGGCTGCTGTTTAGGTTATTGTGCTGTTTGTGAAATTTACCGGCCTTAAATTCAAGAACTCCCCCACCCCAGGAACCTGCAAAAAAATGATCAGGATCTTTCGGGTCACCGGCAATACAAACCATGTCTCTGAAATCGTTTAATGCAGGAAAAACAGTACGGTCGAAAACCAACCATTTTCCTTCTCTGTTGAGCTGAAATCGAGGCTGGTTGTAAAGGTTTCCCCATGCGTTGCTCTTGCCCCCCGGAGTAATCCAAAGATCGTTTCCGTTCATTGTCAGCGAAAATATTTTGTTGTCGATGGGGCCTTCAGGAACAATTTTTTCGGTTTGAGTTCCAACTTTGATCAATCCATTGTTCCGGTCGGCAATCCAAAGCACATTCTGATCGTCAATAACTGCACACATTGCCAGAAGGCTATCCCTTTTGTTTCCTGGAAATAGAAATTTCGGAACATACTTTACCAATTCAAATTTCTCGTTGTAAACAGATACCTCTTCCCTGCCCGAGAGAACAAGATAATTTCCGTTTGTTGTAACATCCGAAACATAGTTGATACTTTGAAGAAACGGAGTCCAGACATCACCGTTTTGCTGGTATATTTTATCGCCACTCCACTCATCGTTGTCGGTGGTTAAATTGGCATATACCTTCCCTTTAAAAGTTATTATTTTACTGAACTTTTTGTTTGAATTTGGAATGTTTGTTATCCGGCTCCAGTTGTTGTAATCCTGCAGATTTGACTCCGAAGCCAGCGCCTTAAAGATGCCGTTGACAGTTGCAGCATAAAGATAAGTGCCATCGGTAGCCATATCCAGCACGTTGACATAAGCTCCATCCTGGCCGATGAAATAAGTGTCTTTAATTTCCTTTCGTTCGAGGTTGATGACCACAATTCCGAATCCGCAAGAGAGATAAGCCAGGTTCCCTGAAAATAGCACATTGTTAATGGTTTTATCGGCAGGTATTTGTTTCCGTTTAATGTCGGAAAGATTAAATATATTGGTTCCAAATATCAAGTCAATGTTTGCATTCTGATAGGCAATCAACAATAAATTGTTCTCTTTGCTATATGCCAGCCGCTGAATACCCGCATCTGAAAGGCCACTAATCCCCGACATTTTTTGAATGCTGTTGTCGGTCTTGCTGTACGAAAACAAACCACCTTCGGTAACACAGTAGATCTTTTCGCCGGTATTGACTACATTTTTGGCATGTACATACGATTGATAATCGGTCCACTCGCCAACGGCAGGTTGTGAAAATACAGGAAATATCGCCGCTGAAATCAATACAAGAAACAATATGATTTTAAATTTTATCATTCGGATTAGATTGATTTACCTGACATTAAAAATTCGACCAATTTCTGAACTGCCCTACCCCTGTGACTGATTTTGTTCTTTTCATCCATTGACATTTCTGCAAACGACCGGGTTGATTCGTTAGGTTTAAAAATCGGATCATAGCCGAAACCTGTTTCTCCTCTTTTTTCTTCCAGAATTTGCCCTTCAACAATGCCTTCGAATTGAGTTTCGTGTCCATCAATCACCAACGATACGACTGTTCTAAAACGAGCATTACGGTTTTTTATTTTATCCAGTTTCGCTAAAACCAAAGCCATATTGTTCTCTGCACTTCTATCTTCTCCGGCATACCTGGCCGAATATACTCCAGGTTCACCATTCAGCGCTTTAATCTCAAGTCCCGTATCGTCGGCAAAGCAGTTTAATCCATATTTATTGAAAATGAAATATGATTTTTCGGAAGCATTACCTTCAAGCGTTTCCTTGGTTTCAGGAATATCATCCTCACAGCCAATGTCGTTCAGGCACAGCAGCTCGAACGAACCATTGAGCAATTGCTTAATTTCCTGAAGTTTATGCTGATTGTTTGTTGCAAATACGAGTTTCATATCGATTAAAATAATCCATGAATCTGAGCGTCAATGCGGTCAATTACATTGCTTAAATCTTCAGGGTTGTTCTGGAAATTGATGCGGTCAACATCAATGATCAGTAATTTGCCGGCTTTGTAACGATTTACCCATGCCTCGTAACGTTCGTTCAACTGTTTCAGGTAATCAATCCTGATGGAGTTTTCGTAGTCGCGCCCACGCTTCTGGATCTGATGGACCAGTGTTGGAACCGAAGCCCGAAGGTAAATCAGTAAGTCAGGAGCCTGAACAAACTTTGTCATCATCAGGAAAAGTGAATGATAGTTGTTAAAATCACGGGTTGACATCAATCCCATGCTGTGCAGATTGGGCGCAAAGATCTCCGCATCTTCATATATTGTCCGGTCCTGAATCACCGTTTTTGTTGAATTACGAATATCAACTACCTGTTTAAACCGACTGTTCAGGAAGTAAATCTGGAGGTTGAACGACCATCTTTGCATATCTTCATAAAAATCGTTCAAATAGGGATTTTCATCAACATCCTCATAATGGGCAACCCATTTATAATGTTTCGAGAGTAATTCGGTCAGGGTGGTCTTTCCCGCTCCTATGTTTCCGGCTAAGGCAATGTGCATCTTGATAGTTTTAAAATTTGATCCAAAATACGGAATAATACGTCGGACTTTTGAAGATTCCGAAAAGTTTACAAAGATTTATTCATTTCGATTAACTGATCGAGGTATTGACGGTCGTTTGACAGACGAGGTATTTTGTTCTGGCCACCAACTTTCCCTCTTTTTTTCATCCATTCGTAAAACAATCCTTTTTTAGCAACAATTACGTGTGGAATTTCTAGGCTCAGGCTTTTGTGCCGTTTGGCTTCGTAATCCGAATTGATTGTTTTCAAAGCCACGTCGAACAAAGAAATAAAATGATCCAAATCGCGTGGTAGTTTTTCAAACTCAATAACCCACTCATGCGCTCCTTTTTGGTTGTCCTTCATGTAAATCGGTCCGCCGGTATATTCCGAAATGATTGCCCCAGTTCGTTCGCAGGCAATATGAAATGCTTTTTCAGCATTGTCGATAATCAGTTCTTCACCAAAAGCATTGATAAAGTGCTTGGTCCTGCCGGTAATCAAAAATTTGTAAGGACTTCGTGAAGTAAACTGGACCGTATCGCCAATCACATAACGCCATAATCCACCGTTGGTAGTTATCACCATGGCATAGTTTTTCCCGATTTCAACCTCCTGAAGAGAAACGACTTTCGGATCTTCGGAACGAAATTCATCCATCGGAATAAATTCGTAGTAGATTCCGTAGTCGAGCATCAGCAGCATGTCTTTTTTATCAGGTTCATCCTGAATTCCAAAAAATCCTTCCGAAGCATTGTAGGTTTCCATGTAATGCATCTGGTCGCCCGGAAAAAGTTTTTCGTACTGCTCGCGATAGGGTTCAAATTTCACTCCTCCATGCGTAAAAACTTCCAGATTGGGCCAGACTTCCAGAATATTATTTTTGCCGGTAACCTCCAAAACGCGCTTCAGCAAAACCAGGTACCACGAGGGAACACCGGCAAACGAAGTCACATTTTCGCCCAGCGAATGCTCGATAATCTTTTCGATTTTTTCTTCAAACTCTTCGAGAAGCGATATTTCGGTGGATGGTGTTCGGTAAAATTCGGTCCAGAATGGAATGTTTTCAATGATGATTGCAGAAAGATCGCCGTAGTAGCTGTTGTTGTTAAAGTTACTGACACGGTGACTTCCGCCAAGTGTAAGCGATTTGCCCGACAAAATACCTGATTCAGGATAATTTTTCAGATAAATAGCCAGCACGTCGCGTCCACCGCGTATATGAACCCCTTCAAGCGAATCTTTGCTTACCGGAATGAATTTGCTTTTATCATGGGTGGTGCCCGACGATTTTGCAAACCATTTTGTTTCGCCCGGCCATATTAGGTTTTTTTCGCCCTGCATCATCCGTTCAACTGTAGCTTTTATATCATCGTATCCCTGAACCGGAATATTTTCACGAAATTCCTTTTCGCTGTGTATATTCCTGAAATTATACTTTAATCCAATTTCGGTATTGGAAGCTTCCTCCAAAAGTTCAAAAAGCACCTCGCGTTGAACTTCATGGGGATGCTTTTTAAACAGCTCAATTTCGTATATACGCTTAAAATTGACCCAATTAATAATAGAATTGATTACTGGCATGTAATTTTATTTTCAGTCCGGTCAAATTTATTAAAAAATAGCTGAGTTCAATATGGCTTGTAATCATATATTTAAACTGCCGAAAATTGCAACTGATAAAATGAGACAGATGTTTGCGTAAGTATTATTTTCCTATTTTTACTGAAATTTGACTCTCCATTCAACTCTTATTTTTATGAATTATATTGATCTTGTTCTTGGCATTTTACTTTTAATAGCCGCAATTCAGGGATTTCGCAATGGTTTTATTATTGAACTTGCTTCGCTGGCTGCTTTGGTTCTTGGCATTTGGGGCGGAATCAAATTTTCGGATTACACTGCCGCTTTTATTACCGAACATACTGGTTACCATTCTGAGCACCTCAAAACCATTGCTTTTTTTGTGACATTTATTCTGATTGTAATTCTTATCCATATTATGGGCAAGTTTCTCGATACGGTTGTAAAAGCTGTATTTCTGGGCTTTTTGAACCGGCTGGCCGGAATCATTTTCGGAGTTCTAAAGGCTGCTGTTATTTTGAGCATCTTTCTGTTGCTGTTCGACAGTGTTGATGAAAATGTACATATTTTACCAGCCCAACAAAAAGCAGAATCAAAAATCTACACCCCAATGAAACAACTTGTTCCGACTTTATTCCCGTTTATAAAGCTCTGGAATACAAATGAGGAAGATAAAAAGGAAGACACAAAACCCAATCAAAAAATCACCTGATCATTTTGCATGGAGATATTTCGACGGTGAGCCATTCATTTTATATCTTTGGCCAAATTTTTCGGAAGGAAGTTTCTGCCTTTCCGACTGCCCGGTAAATAATACTTTGGCAATATTTTAATGATCAAAAAGATAAAGCACAATGAATTTTGTTGAAGAACTAAAATGGAGAGGGATGATACACGATATCATGCCCGGAACCAAAGAACAACTCGATAAAGAATTAACAGTTTCATACCTGGGAATTGACCCGACAGCAGATTCGCTGCATATTGGCCATTTGGTAGGCGTTATGTTGCTCAAACATTTCCAGCTTTCTGGTCATAAACCCATTGCATTAATCGGTGGCGCCACCGGAATGATTGGCGACCCTTCAGGAAAATCGCAGGAACGTAATTTACTCGACGAACCTACCCTGCGCCACAATCAGGAATGTTTGAAAAAACAACTGGCCAAATTTCTTGATTTCGATTCGGACGCTCCGAATGCAGCCGAAATGGTTAACAATTACGACTGGATGAAAGAATTCACTTTTCTGGATTTCATCCGCGACATTGGAAAGCATATCACCGTCAACTATATGATGTCGAAAGATTCGGTAAAGAAACGCCTGGATTCCGACAGCAGTGCTGGTATGTCGTTCACCGAATTTACCTATCAACTGGTGCAGGGCACCGATTTTCTTCATCTGTATCAAACTAAAAATGCCAAATTACAAATGGGAGGTTCAGATCAGTGGGGAAATATAACCACCGGTACCGAGCTGATCAGAAGAATTGCAGGTGGAGAAGCTTTTGCCCTGACATGCCCGCTGATAAAAAAAGCCGATGGTACCAAGTTCGGAAAAACTGAATCAGGAAACGTCTGGCTCGACCCAAAACTGACTTCACCCTATAAATTCTTTCAGTTCTGGCTGAATACATCAGACGAAGATGCTGAGAAATACATCAAAATTTTCACCCTTTTGCAAAAAAGTGAAATTGCCGAACTGATAAATCAACATTCTGAAGCGCCACATTTGCGCCTGCTTCAAAAACGCCTGGCCGAGGAAGTAACGGTTATGGTTCATTCGCGCGAAGATTATGAGTTGGCAGTTGAAGCTTCCCAAATCCTTTTTGGACAAGGCACTGCCGAATTGCTTCAGAAACTCGGCAACGAAACTTTTCTGGCAGTTTTTGAAGGTGTACCACAATTCAGAATATCAGGAACAGAACTGAAGGAAGGAATAAAAGTGGTGGATCTTCTGGCAGAAAAAACAATGGTGTTCCCGTCGAAAGGAGAACTGCGCCGTACAATTCAGGGAAATGGACTGAGCATTAACAAAGAAAAAGTTGCCGATCCGGAATTACTTGTGAATGCAAATTTCCTTATTGACGGCAAATATATTCTGATCCAAAAAGGCAGGAAAAATTACTTCCTGCTCGTTGTCGAATAAATTTCAGGATATATTTCGTTTCTCAGTAATAAATACACCGTTGTTCCGTTAAAAATTCAACCAAATGACCTTTCTATGACAAATTTTTTTAATAATCAGAATCTTGTTGAAATTATATGGAAGTGGAGAAAGCATTTTATCGTGGTCGGCATTCTTGCAGTTGTTGCTTCAACCTTCTTCTCATCTTCAATTTTTATTAAGCCAAAGTATAAATCAACTGCAAAAATTTATCCCAGCAATAACATTTATGTATTCAGCGACGAGTCGCAAAGCGAACAGATGCTTGAAATCATCACTGCCCTGGATATTAAGTTGCGTGTGATTGATGCCTTTAACCTCGGCGATGTTTATAAAATCAGCAAGAAGGAACCGCAATACCTGACATACATGCTGGCTGAATTCAACGACAATGTAAAATTCAAAAAAACTGAATACGAAACCATTGAAATTCAGGTACTGGATACCGACCCACAAAGGGCCAGTAATATCTGCGATTCGATAATTACCTTTCTGGACGAGAAAGTGAGATCGATGCACCGCGTTAAATATGAAGAAGTTGTAAGAATTACAAAAAAAGATTATTCAAGCCTTAGCCATCAGATTGATTCGGTGGAAGAAAAATTAAATTTTCTGCGGAAAGAATATAAAATAGTGGATTACAGCGCTCAGGCTGAGGAAATTACAAAAGGAATGGTGAGAGTTTTGGCCGAACAGAAAAAAAATACCACCGGGGGAAAAGAGTTGGAACAATGGCTGAAAAATTTTTCTGAAAAAGGTGGGGAATTTGTACTGCTTGACCAGCAGCAAAAACTTTTAGTCATACAACGAAGTGAACTTAAAAAGATTTTGGATGAAGCAATCAGCAATGCCACCAAAAAAATTATATATGGACAGAGGGTTCAAAATCCGATTCCGGCTGATAAAAAATCTTACCCGGTTCGTTCAATCATACTTTTACTTTCAACGCTTTCTGCACTTTTCGTTTCACTATTAGTTGTATTGCTGATAGAAAACAAAAAAAACGCTTAAACTGTGTCGCAAGCCAGGATAAAAATTGCCTTTTTTTACATTGTTTCAGCATTGTTTATTTTGCTGAATGCTTATTTTCTTGTAAAAAGGAATTCAATGGTAATCAATGCATTGCCCCTGGTTTTAGGAATTGTATTGCTGGCAATTTACGCATTGGATAAACTGTTGTTCCTGGTTGTTTTTTTTACACCTCTCTCACTTCCATTATCCGAAATAATGCCAGGGCTATCAATTAACATGTTTTTACCTACCGAGCCTCTGCTTTTTGGAATTTTACTCATTTTTATCCTGAAATTATTTGCCACCGGAAAATTTGATCGCGATATCCTCTTGCATCCGGTTTCACTAACAATTTATTTCAGTCTGTTCTGGATGTTACTGACAACTCTGACCAGTACGATGCCAATCGTGTCCTTTAAATCGTTCCTGTCGCGTGTCTGGTTTATTGTTGGTTTTTACCTCCTTACGGCAAAACTATTCGAATCGGGGAAAAATATTGAAAAGTATGTCTGGCTATACACCCTTCCACTTTTAATTGTGATTTTCTATGCAACTTCGCGACACCTGGGTTATGGTTTATGGAATAAACAGGCAGCAAATTTCGTTGTTAATCCGTTGTACAACGACCACACTTCTTATGGCGCAGCGCTTGCAATGTATTTACCTTTTTTGTTCGGTTTTTCATTCACAAAAACGTATTCACCCGGAGTAAAAACCATCGCCCGTATCGTATTGGGCGTACTTTTTATGGGATTGATTCTTTCCTATGCACGTGCAGCCTGGATAAGTATGGTTGCTGCTTTTGTTGTGTGGATTATTATGCGCCTGAGAATAAGGTTTAAACCAATTTTCCTGACCTTCCTGATAACTTTCTCAATTATTCTGGTCTTTCAGAATCAGATATTAATGTATCTTGAACGAAACAATACCGAATCATCGGCCAATCTCTCCGAACATATTTCTTCAATTTCGAATATATCTTCGGATGCATCAAATCTTGAGCGGATCAACCGGTGGAGTTGTGCAATCAGGATGTTTAAAGACAAACCATTTCTGGGATGGGGCCCGGGAACTTACATGTTTAATTATGCTCCGTACCAACTGACGGCCGACCGCACAATTATCAGCACTAACTCTGCCGATGGAGGTAACGCACACAGCGAATACCTGGGACCAATGGCCGAATCAGGATTTCTGGGATTAGTTACCTTTTTATTATTGATTTCAGTGGTCGTTTACACAGCGATTCATACCTATACCAGGACAACCGATAAACGACTGAAAACACTGGTGATGAGCGCATTGCTCGGATTAATAACTTACTACATTCACGGAACATTGAACAACTTTCTGGACACTGATAAACTTTCAGTGCCATTTTGGGGATTTACTGCCATTATTGTAGCCGTTGACATTTATACCCGAAAAGCAGCTAATAAAGAAGCCCTTCAGGAAAACAAGGCGTAAAAAAAATGGCCTGATAACAAGCCATTTCAGGAATAGTTAACCAACCAACCTTATTTTTTAACGCGTTCATAATACGTACGGTCACGGGTATCAATTTTGATTACATCGTCGTCGTTGATAAACATCGGAACCATAATTTCAGCGCCGGTTTCGATGGTTGCCGGTTTGAGAGCATTTGAACTTGCTGTGTTTCCTTTTTCTCCTGCCATGGTTGAAGTAACCTGCAATTCTACAAAAGGAGGTAATTCAACGGTCAGTGGAGTTTCGGTATCTGCATGAATGTTCATTTCCACAATCTGTCCTTCTTTCATCAAATCAGCATTTTCAATCAATTCTGATCCGATAGAAATTTGTTCGAAAGTTTCGTTATTCATGAAATTATAACCGGCTTCATCCTTGTATAAATATTGATACGGACGACGTTCGATCCTTACCTGATCAATTCTAACTCCTGAATTGAATGTATTTTCAATTGTCCTGCCTGTTTTAAGATTTTTGAGTTTCGTTCTGACGAAAGCCGGACCTTTACCTGGTTTAACGTGCTGGAAAGAGACTATCTGAAACAACTGTTCGTTGTATTCTATTGTCATTCCGTTCTTAATATCTGCTGTTGTAATAGCCATAGAAAATTTTTAAAGTAATTTCAAATCGGGTGCAAAAATATATAAATATTGCTGATTCAGAATTTTTCCTCCTCTTTTTTCAAATATATCATTATCAACATATTATTGGTCCGCCATTTGGTTCGTCCCATTTATTTTATACGAAATCAATTCACATTTGAGCGAGCCCACCAATAAATTAAACTCAGCATATATCGGCAACCGGTTTTCGTCTTTTGTAATATAAATTTTCAGGTCGTCCGAGCTTTGAAAAAGTTTACCTTTTGGCACCTTTGGAGAAACAACATAGCAAACCTTTTTACCGATTTTTGTATCTATGGTTTCAGTTCCCAGATATTCCAAGTGCATTATGAACAAGTCATCGCCATGATAAACAGGTATTTGAAAGTTTTTCCCTGCCAGCAGATAGTCAAAATAATGGTTCTGCCTGATATAAAAGAAAATACTGACCATATCGTTTACGTTATCCGGAACTTTTTTCCGCCCTGATTTTAAACTGAAAACTGAATCGTTCTCATGGTCATAAGTCACCTCGTCGTAGAACCGGTATTTCTGTTCTTTCACGTTGCGAACTGATTTCATTGGCAGATAGGTTTGAGGATTTACCCAGCTTTCGTAAACATCGTTCACTTCGTATATTTTATCCACCAGTCCTATTGTTCTGCCCCGCAGATGGTAATGAATGGTTGGTTTTTTATTTAATTTATCATTATTCGCCGTCACAGTTGCTTTCCCTCCATGGATGAATCCAAACCGGAGGATGTATTCCATTTCTTCAATTGGTTGGGCATTCATCTTCAGCACAAACACTAATAATAAACTGACAATCATTGTATTTTTCATCCCGGTAGGTTTTTCTTCGAAACTGTAGCCACAAAATCCTTCAGATAAAAAGGTTCAAAATATGCAACGTCTTCAAATTTGTTTTTGTTGTACAATTCCCAGGCCAATTGGCACATGAATTTAGCCGAGGCATCTATATCACTAATAAACAAAGCATTGGGCGACTGCAATGTTTTTTTGCACTTTTCTGAACCATTTCCGAAAAATACAACATGATTCTTCATCAGTTCTTCTGAAAGAAACGCTTCGTCGATAATTTCGGCAGTAATCGGTTTTAAAACTGACCCATCTTCTGTGTATAACATCGAAAAAACCTCCATCCTTCTGGCATCAATCATCGGACAAAATAACGCAGGTTTGTCCTCCGGTATATTATACAATTTTCGGTTTTGAATAACATGTTGCGTCATGGCTTCCAGGGTACCAATGGCAATGAGCGGAATATGACGGGCAAAGCAAATCCCTTTTGCGGTTGATACTCCGATCCTTAAACCAGTATATGATCCGGGTCCTTTACTTACTGCAACTGCCGATAATTTATCCGGTTTTATGTTGTTACGACTTAGGAGTTCCTCGGCAAATACAGTTACCAGGCGTGCATGATTCTGCCCTTCTTTTGATTCTTTGACATCAGTCAACAAGCCATCAACAGAGAGGGCAACGCTGCAAACTTCAGTAGAGCTTTCAATTATGAGAATAACGGCCATTTCAAATAAATTTATCTGACAAAATTATTCATATAAACAAAATACAGGCAGTTTTGTGCAGAAGAAAATAAAAGAGCTTATTTTTATTGAACTATTTGCACAAGTCCAATCAATTGTAGTATTTTTAAAAAAAATTATCAGAACCAAAATTCAGATGTACCATACTGTTATTATTGATGATGACCAATTGGCCCGGAGAGGATTAAGGCGCATTTTAGAACAGAATTTTAATGAAATTCAAGTTCTGGGCGAAGCTGATTCTGTGGCATCAGGTATTAAATTGATTAATGAAGTAGATCCGGATTTAGTTTTTTTAGATATTGAAATGCCCGATGGAACTGGATTCCGCCTTCTGGAACAACTTTCCGATGTTAATTTTAAAGTTGTATTTACTACATCATATAGTGATTATGCCATCACTGCCTTCAAATATTCAGCTTTCGACTATATCGTAAAACCGGTTTTAATAGAGAATGTCAGGTCAACTATCAGCAGGATCAATGAAATTCCGGTGTTGGGCGAGAAACAACGTGTTGAGGTATTAAAAAAGAACTTGTCGCAAGGGAAAGAGGAGGATGCAACCATTGCCCTTCCGGAAATCAACGGATTCACCATAGTAAAGGTAAAAGACATCGTCAGATGCGAAGGAGAAAGAAATTATTCCCGAATTTTCTTTGTTGACGGCAAGTCGGTACTCATTAGCCGCACCTTGCTTGAATTCGATAACATGCTGGTTTCCCATGGATTCTTCAGGATACATCGCTCCCATCTGATTAGCCTCCGAAATGTAAACCGATACCTGAAAACCGACGGCGGGGTAGTTGAAATGATTGATAAAACACAACTGCCGGTATCACCCAAATTCAAGGAAGAACTCCTGAACAGACTATTGTACAACCGGATATAATTTACTGATTGACAACATCTATGCACACAATCCAAGAGTTACAAAAATTTATTTCTGATGAAATAGAAAAAGAGGTAATTCTATTAAACGAAAGTAAGCCGATAAATCTATACGGTCCAATTGGATACACACTTGCGATGGGAGGTAAACGGCTTCGTCCGGTGATGGTTCTTCTGGCATGCAACCTTTTTACCGACAAAATTGAAAGAGCATTTCCTGCCGCTCTTGCGATCGAAGTTTTCCACAATTTTACATTGTTGCACGACGATATCATGGATCAGGCCGACATGCGCCGAAACTCCCTGGCCGTGCATAAAAAATACAACGAGAACATCGCCATTCTTTCGGGTGACGCCATGTCGATCATGGCATACAAATATCTTGAAAAGAGCGAAACTGAAAATTTGGGCAAAATGATCCGTCTTTTTTCGGACACCGCGCTCGAAGTTTGCGAAGGCCAGCAATTCGACATGGATTTTGAAACCAGATTGAACGTTTCAATTCCTGAATATTTGAACATGATCCGCCTGAAAACAGCCGTGTTACTTGCATGTAGCCTCAAAATGGGCGCTTTGGCAGCAAACGCCCCTGAAAGAATTTCTGATTTATTATATGTTTTTGGACTCGATTTGGGAATTGCATTTCAACTCAGGGATGATTTATTGGATGTTTTTGCCGATCAGGTAAAATTTGGAAAGAAAATAGGCGGCGATATCATCTCGAACAAAAAGACATTTCTTCTGTTAAAGGCACTGGAATTATCCGACGATCTGACAAAAAAGGAACTTCTGGAATGGATTGAAAAAAAAGAATTCGACCATCAGGAGAAAATAGAAGCCGTTAAAAAGATCTACATCAAACTGAATATAAAAGAGATCACTGAAAAAAATATCGATAATTTTTACCAGTCGGCATTAAATGTATGGGAAGAAATAGAAGTACCAGGGGAAACAAAAACAGAACTGCTTTTACTGGCGAAAATGATCATGAGCAGGGATCATTAAAGTGACTTCTCAGTAAAATTTTAACAAGAATCGTTTTTTTGATTCTTACAAAGATATGGATTGTATCAATTTTAGTAATTTTCCGCTTTTCAGCATAAAACATTAACTATGGCTCAGAATATTGGCAAAATAGTACAGGTAATCGGACCTGTTATCGACATCAGTTTTGATATGGAAGATGGACAGCTTCCACAAATATATGATGCATTGGAAGTTGTACGCGAAGGGCAGGATACCCTCGTGCTTGAATGTGAGCAACACATTGGTGAAAACACGGTTCGTGCCATTGCAATGGATTCGACAGATGGTTTTCGTCGTGGAATGGAGGTTATTGCCACCGGCAAACCCATTACCATGCCAAGAGGCGAAATTGCGTTGGGCCGTTTGCTCAATGTCACCGGAAATCCTGTTGATGGTATGGAAATGCTTCCGAAGAATGGATTCAGCATACACAACGAACCGCCACTTTACGAAGATTTAACCACCGAAACGGAGGTACTCCTCACTGGTATTAAAGTAATTGACCTGATTGAGCCTTACGCCAAAGGAGGTAAAATCGGTTTATTCGGGGGCGCCGGTGTTGGAAAAACAGTTTTGATTCAGGAATTAATAAACAATATAGCACTGGCGCACAGCGGCTTGTCAGTATTTGCCGGTGTTGGTGAGCGTACCCGTGAAGGAAACGATTTGCTTCGTGAAATGATTGAAGCCAATATTGTTGATTACGGCGAAGAATTTAAAAAATCGATGGAAGAAGGCAACTGGGATCTTTCGAAAGTAGATCCTGAAGCGCTTAAAAAATCGAAACTCGCGCTGGTTTTTGGGCAGATGAACGAACCTCCGGGTGCCCGTGCCCGCGTTGCATTGTCAGGATTGACAATTGCCGAAAGTTTACGCGATGGTGACGGATCAACCGGAAAAGGACGCGATATCCTGTTTTTTGTCGATAACGTTTTCCGTTTCACACAGGCAGGTTCAGAAGTGTCGGCTTTGCTTGGACGTATGCCATCGGCGGTAGGTTACCAGCCGACCCTGGCTACCGAAATGGGAATTATGCAGGAGCGCATTACCTCAACAAAAAATGGTTCAATTACTTCGGTGCAGGCAGTTTATGTGCCGGCTGACGACTTGACCGATCCTGCTCCTGCAACAACTTTTGCCCACCTCGATGCCACGACCGTGTTGAGCCGTAAAATTTCCGAACTCGGGATTTATCCTGCCGTTGATCCATTGGATTCAACATCAAGAATTCTGTCACGTGATATCGTTGGCGACGAACATTACGATTGCGCGCAGCGTGTTATCATGATTTTGCAACGCTACAAAGAATTGCAGGACATCATCGCAATTCTGGGAATGGACGAACTCTCTGAAGAAGATAAGTTGATCGTTCACCGCGCCCGTCGTGTTCAGCGGTTCCTTTCGCAGCCATTCTTTGTAGCCCAGCAATTTACAGGTCTCAAAGGCCAGTTGGTAGCTATTGAAGATACAATCAAAGGATTCAACATGATTATGAACGGAGAAGTGGATCAGTACCCGGAGGCTGCCTTTAACCTGGTAGGTACCATTGAACAGGCAATCGAAAAAGGCGAAAAATTAATTGCCGGTATCTGATGCAATTCCCATGATTTATAAATTGAAATTTAAACTGTTTTATTCATGCTCCTCGAAATTATTACACCCGGAAAACACATCTATTCAGGCAAAGTTAATCTTATTCAACTGCCTGGAACAAAAGGGTCTTTCGAGATTCTGAAAAACCATGCCCCAATTATTTCTGCACTCGATAAGGGAAAGATAAAAGTAATAGAAGAATCGGGCGAAACACTTTTTTTTGAAATTCAAGGGGGAGTTGTGGAAAATAAAGACAACAAAATAATAGTACTTGCAGAGTCGGTTTAGCCGGTTGATGCGATAAACTGTTTATATTTAAACCCTGAAGAATTTATCAACTTCAGGGTTTTTAAATTGTGAAAACGAAATTTCTCATCATACGATTCAGTTCCATTGGCGATATTGTTTTGACTTCGCCAGTTGTCCGCTGCCTGAAAAATCAATTTCCGGAAGCTGAAATACACTACCTTACTAAAAGACGTAACCTGGATCTTCTGGAAGCCAATCCATATATCGAAAAAATTCATCTGTTTGGTGATTCGCTTACAGAAACGATTCAGGTATTAAAAGCCGAGAAATTCGATTATGTGATCGATCTTCACAACAACCTGCGGAGCCTGCGTGTCAAACTAGGCTTGAAAGTCAAATCGTTCAGTTTTAACAAACTCAATATTCGGAAATTGCTGCTTATAAAACTCCGGATCAATACAATGCCCAAAGGTCATATTGTCGACCGTAATCTGGAAACCTTATCGCATTTCAAGGTGGTGAACGACGGGAAAGGATTGGATCATTTTATTCTTAACGAAGATGAATTTCCGATTTCACAATTACCCGAACGTTTCAGGAATGGTTATTTGGTGCTGGTTTTAGCTGGGACGTATTTTACCAAACGGATGCCCGTTGAGAAATACCGAAGATTGATTTCTGAAACCCAGCTACCGGTTATCCTTTTGGGAGGGAAGAGCGAACGGCCAATGGCATCAATTATTGTCGATTGGAAAGTTGGAAATGTGCTGGATTTTACCGGAAAAATGCGAATCAATCAGTCGGCATCGCTGGTGAAAAATGCACGACTGGTTATCGCCAACGATACCGGACTGATGCACATTGCTGCCGCTTACCACAAAAAAATACTGTCGGTTTGGGGAAATACCGCACCGGAACTTGGAATGTACCCCTATTTGCCGGGTGATGGCTCTGAAATTCTTGAAGTGAAAGATTTACCTTGTCGTCCCTGTTCTAAACTTGGCTACCATAAATGCCCGAAAAAACATTTCCGCTGCATGAATGACATTCCGGAACAACGGATTCTGGAATGGGTAAAAAGGGAGTTTTAGTGAGTCATAAGAAACTCTGTAATTCCATCAAATCAACTATATTTACGGGACAAGATCATTCATTGTATGTCGCGGTTATACACTAAAATTGTTTTTTCACTAATTTCTGCTCTTTTGACGTGTTGGGCAAATGCTCAACCTGATAACATGGCATTGCGATACCTTCGCACAGAGGAAGGATTGTCGCAGAACGAGGTGACTTCAATTCTCCAGGACAACGAAGGTTTTATGTGGTTTGGAACACGTAGTGGGTTGAACCGTTACGATGGATACGAATTTCTGGTATTTGATCAGGTGCCGGGAGATAGCGGCAGTCTGGTGAATACTTCAATTGAAAGAATATACAAAGACAGTAAAGGGATCATCTGGATTGGAACAAAATCGAACGGAATCAGCCGGTATAATCCTGTAACCGGTAAGTTTCTGAACATGCCTTTTAACGGACCATCCGCTCAAAATATACTGCCCGACAAAAGGGTCATTTCTTTTTGTGAAGGCAGCGATGGCGACATGTGGATTGGAACATGGAATGGCGGTTTGTTGAAATACAATCCGGAAACCGGACAGGGGAAAACGTATCAATTGACAGCTAATATTAATGTGATCATTAAATCATCCGATGGAATAGTTTGGGTGGGAACCAATGATGGTTTATTCGAATATGAGCCTGCTGCCGATTCATTTAAACGACCGGATTTCTCAATTGTCGAAGATCAGATTCCGAGTATTATTGAAGATAGAAACCATCAGGTTCTCTGGATATTGCATAACAGTGAGAAGAGCACCTTAATGAAGTTCGATTTGAGGAACAGGTCGTCGAAAACCTTCAGTTTAAATCAGACGGAAGAAAAGGAATTTGGTCAATTCAATGGTACGACCAAAATCATGCTGGATAACGCCGGAATGCTCTGGATCGGTACATGGGGGAATGGCCTTTTTCAGTTCAATCCTGAAAATTCGACATTTTCAAAAATTCCACTTTATCCGAATACCTTGTTTAAAGACAATAATGAATTTAATACCATTTTAGATATTTTTCAGGATAAAAATAACAATGTCTGGATTGGTACAAATGGAGTTGGTGTGTGTCTTTTAACTGAGAAACTGAAGTTTAATACATTGGGGTTGGGCAAAGCTCAAACACTTAATAACTGTGTTATGAGTGTGCTGGAAGACAAAAAAGGCACTTTGTGGGTCGGTACGAGAGGAAATGGGCTTTATTATTCGAATAATAAGGTTGACTTTAATAAGGTCCCTTTTACTGCATTGAAAAATCTGGATAGTTTTAAACTGGTAAGGACTATTTATGAGGATCGGAAAGGAAATATTTGGATTGGAACCAGCTACAACACGGGGATTATACGTTACAACAAAGGTATCCCGGAGTTAATAGCCTGTTCCGATTTTTTTAATGACCGAAGATTTGACCCAATTAAAAAAGCCGCATCCTTTACTGAAACCGACCAGTCATTATACATCGGCACACAACAAAATGGCCTTTTTGTGCTTGAAAAGAAAGCCGGGTCATTTGGAAATATCAGAAATTTTAAGGAAAAATATGATGCCAGCGGGCAGTTGCAAAGCGAGCGGGTAAGTTATCTGTTAAAAGATTCAAAACAACGGATCTGGGTGGCCACTTATGATGGTTTGTGTATTTTTAATCCTGACAATGAGACTTTTACTGATATCAACACGTATTTTTCAATGCCTCAGGAATTTGATCCTAAAATCATATTTTGTCTTCACGAAAGCAGCGACAAAAGTATTTGGATTGGTACACCTATCGGTTTATATCATCTTGATGAAAGAACCGGGAATAATGTTGTATTGCATTACATTACAAAAGAGAATGGATTGGCGGGCAATCAGATTATGGGCATAACCGAAGACAATTTACAAAACCTTTGGATCAGCACCAATGCAGGTATTTCAAAATACAACCTGAAAACTAAGAAGATCAATAATTTTACTACGATTGATGGTCTTCAGAGTACAACCTTTTCAGAAACCGCTTTTTTTAAGGGGTTCAATAATACGCTCTATTTTGGAGGTACTTTTGGTTTAAATTCGTTTAATCCGAACGAGATAGTTGAAAGCGATTATAAGAACAGCATCGTTTTAACGAATCTAAGTTTGTATAACCAGCGCGTTGAAATTGGAAATGCAAACGGCAATCGTGCCATTCTTGAAAAATCGCTAAACAATACCACCGAAATTACCTTTAATAACCAACAGAAAAATTTTCAGATTGGTTTTTCGGCGCTCGATTTTAAAGCACAGGGAAAAAACCAGTACGCTTATAAACTCGACAACTTTGATAAAGACTGGAATTATATTGGCACGCAGCATTTTATAAACTTCAACAACCTGCGCCCCGGCGAATATACACTGAATATCAAGTCGGCAAGCAATAATTATATCTGGAATGAGCAGCCCCGAAAGCTTAAAATTATCATCAAGCCTCCAACCTGGCAAACATGGTATGCCATCATTTTTTATGTAATGCTGATAATGGGAATTGTAACGATTATCAGATGGAATGCGGTAAAGCAGGTTCGAATGGCTAAAAACCTCGAAATTGAAAAGATTAAGCATGAACAGGATCAACGCGTTAGTGAAATGAGATTTCAGTTTTTTACCAATATTTCGCATGAATTCCGAACGCCTCTTACGCTGATCTTTGCACCGTTAAAAGAACTGATACAGAAAGCCCAGGCATATAAGCTTCAGGATGAAGCCCTTGAGAA
>CAMDGL010000007.1 GCA_945897845.1 Chitinophaga pinensis
GAAGGAGCTAAAAATAATTAGTGCAAACAATTAATAATCTCTGAAATGAAAAAAAATATCTTATTTATCATACTCCTTTCCTTTATTTCGGTTTATTCATTTGCACAGGAAGAAGCAACTGACAAACCAGAAGTTAAAGAAAAAGATTATCCTGTTAATGCTACTTTTGAAAGTGGACTGCTGATTGATGCCCAGACGGTCGTTATCCCGGAAGTAAAGACTTTGGAAATGGTAATTCAGCATAAATTCGGTACCCTCGAAAATGGCCGTTCCGATCTTTGGGGAATTTATGGTTCAGCCAACATCCGCTTAGGATTAAACTATGTACCGGTAAAAAACTTTCAAATTGGTGCTGGAATTACAAAAAAAAGTGTTGCCGGTGAAAAAAACATCACCGATCTGAATGCAAAATGGACTGTTTTACAACAAACCCGGAAAAATACAATCCCGGTTTCAGTGTCTTTGTATGGTGTTATCGGTATCGACGGGAAAAATTATACAGGATTGGTTGAAAATGTGAATGTTGCTTCTCCTTCGCCACTTGCAGAAATTAATAAAGTTGCATTTAATGACCGGTTGAGCTATTTTTCGGAACTGATGGTGGCCAGAAAATTTTGCGATTGGTTTTCACTTCAGGCAGCAGTTAGCTTTTCGCATTACAACATGGTTCATTACCAAAAGGTTGGCAGTCCGTATGATCACGACAAAATTGGTGTTCATGTTAACGGTCGCATTAAAGTAACCCCTCAGGGATCTATCATTTTCAATTATGACCAACCGTTAAAAATCAAAGACATTTCTGAGCAATCAGAATGGAATGATAACTTTCCACATCCAAAATCGAATATCGCTTTGGGTTATGAAGTTTCTACCGGTACACATGCATTCCAGATTTATATGGCTTCAACAACGTCATTGCTACCGCAGGATAACATTATGTGGAACCAAAATGAAATGAATAAAAACGGATTATCCATTGGATTTACAATTACCCGACTTTGGGCATACTAATTTTAAGAAAAATTCTTCTATAGATTTCGACTAAAAAAAAATGGTAATATCCAAAATATCAGGATATTACCATTTTTCAATATTGCCTGAGTATAAAAAAATTACAGACAGATGAATTATCGATTAATTATACTGCTTTCATTACTATTTTTTGCATCGCCGCATTTAAATGCTCAATCCTATCAGGATCCGCAGCATCATGCCTGTTTGAAGTGCCATTCAAATCAGTCTTATTCGTTTCACAACGACGTAACTGACAAGGAGGTGAAACGCCTGATGAATCCATATTATATACTTGATACTGTTGCAATTTCGGCCGGTGTACACAAGAGTTTTGATTGTACTGATTGCCATTCGTCTGAATACGAGGTTTACCCACATCAGGCAACTTTGAAACTGGAACCGCTGAGTACCTGTTTAGACTGCCATGGTGGAGACGAATCATACGCCAAATACAAATTTGAAGAAATTCAGGCTGAAGTTGAGAAAAGTGTCCATCATAAAGTTTACGGCGAAAATTTCAGTTGCTCAAAGTGTCACAATCAACACACCTATGCTGCCACAGCACGAAACAGTGACAACATTCTTGAAATTGTTGATTACAGTAACAAAATGTGCCTTTCTTGTCACAATGATATGAAGAAATACGAACTCATTTCAGGACACGCAAACCCTAAGTTAGTAGAGGTTCATAATTGGTTACCCAATCAGGCGCTTCATTTTCAACATGTCCGATGTATCGAGTGTCATACTGAAGTGGTTGATAGTTTGATGGTTTCTCACAATATTTTAAGTAAAGATCATGCAGTAAAGAAATGTGTGGAATGTCATTCTGCAGATTCCAGATTAAAAGCTTCACTTTACAAATACGAGAATATTCAAAAACGTGCTGAAAATGGCGGTCTGGGTTCAGTTTTAACAAACTCGTCCTACGTAATTGGTACACATCAAAGTCCATTTCTGAAACTATTAAGTATTATAATCTTTTTGGCGACTATTACAGGAATTATCATACATAGTATTTTCAGAATTTTAAAAAAGTAATTAATAATGGCAGCAACTGAAAAAATATATTTTTATCCGGTTTGGTTAAGAATTTGGCATGGGATCAATGCCATTGGAATTCTACTTCTAATTTTTACCGGAATTTCAATGCAATCAAGTATTGATAATTCGGTAATAGGTTTTAACCTGATTATTAACATACATAATTATGCCGGAGTAATCGTTACTCTGAATTATCTTGTCTTTTTTATCGGTAACTTAATAACCAAAAATGGACGATTTTACCTGATAAAGATGAAAGGATTTCTGAAGCGACCCATAAAACAGGCATATTACTATGCATGGGGCATGTTTCACGGGGAGTCTTATCCATTCCCACTTTCTGAAAAAAGAAAATTCAACCCACTTCAGAAGTATTTTTATGTGCTTGTAATGTATCTTGCTGTTCCCGGGGTAATTATAACAGGTTTTGCCCTTTTATTTCCTGAAATAATAATTGAAACTGTTTACAGTGTAAGTGGAGTTTTCCTGACTGCGATATTTCATTCAGCTTTGGGATTTTTCATTTCAATCTTTTTAGTTATTCATCTCTATATTGCTTCAATTGGGAAATCTCCACTTGAAAATTTCAAAAGCATCATTACAGGATGGCATCAGATTCATTAGCCAAACAATAGACTTATACAAACAGCGATAATTATGGGAAGATATTCTAAGTCTTTTTTGCCTGACAGGTTATTTGGTTTCATCGTGATATTCTGCATGATGATGTATTTCGGTATTGCTAATCTGTCAGCACAATCGAACGACGATTGTTTAACTTGCCATAACGATCCTTCATTAACATCTGAAAAACCGGGTAAAAAACTTTCAAGATATGTTCCTGAAAATGCTATGGAAAAGTCAGTTCACAAGAGCGTAACGTGTGCCGCCTGTCATGCCGATGCTGCAGTCGAAGATTTTCCGCATTCAGAAACGCTTAAGCCGGTTGATTGCGGAACCTGCCATGCTGATGCAAAAGAGAAATATTACCGTGGAATTCATGGCAGGGCTTTTCTGGCGAACCAAAAATATGCACCTACTTGTAAGGAATGTCATGGTACTCACGATATTTTAAAATCAAATCAGCCGGAGTCAAAAACGTATAAGATGAATATTCCTGTGCTATGCGGATCATGCCACAGGGAAGGCGCTCCGGTAGCCAGAACATACAATATTGCAGAACACAATATTCTCGAAAATTACAGCGAAGGCATCCATGGACTTGGATTATTCAAAAAAGGACTGATTGTTTCGGCTACCTGCAACGATTGCCACGACAACCACCTTATTTTACCGCATACAAATGTAAGTTCAAGTATTTCTCCGAAGAACATTGCTGCCACCTGTATGAAATGTCATGCAAGAATTGAGGATGTACATGTGAAGGTTATCAATAAAGAATTGTGGGAAACTAAACCAGGAGCAATTCCGGCGTGTACTGCCTGTCACCCACCCCACAAGGTTGAATTAAAGAATGTGATTGCCAATATTTCGGACAATACCTGTTTGAAATGCCACGAAAAGGGAGAAACTCATAAAATAGTAAATAACAAGGAAGTTTCCTTAAAAGTAGAAGTTTCGGAACTAGCTGCTTCATCTCACAAAACCATTACTTGCGTTAAATGCCATTCGGATGTAACAGCCAATATGCAACGGCCTTGCGAAACAGCAGGCAAGGTCGATTGTTCAAATTGTCATGCTAAAGAGTCTGATATTTATTTTTCCAGTGGTCACGGACAGGCCTATTTCAACAAAAAAGAAAATGCGCCATACTGTACCGATTGTCATGGCACCCATTTGGTCAAGCCAAAAACGGATGAAACCTCTCCCGTTTTCAGGTCAGCGATTCCCGGGCTTTGTGGCGAATGTCACCGTACCGGCGGGAAGGCAGTTGAAGGAACTAACCTGGGTGAAATCGATGCATTTCACGATTATTCATCAAGTGTACACGGCAGAAGTTTAACTGAAAAGGGATTGCTTTCTGCAGCTGTTTGTACTGATTGCCATACAACTCATTTCAATCTGAGAGAAGCTGATCCGCGATCATCGGTAAATCCAAAAAACATTGCAGCCACGTGCGGTAGCTGTCACAAAGGTATTTACAATGAATATATTGCCAGCGATCATGCCTATCAGGACAAGGAAGGAAGTTTAAAATATCCGACCTGCGGAACATGCCATACCGCACATTCGATAACAGAAGTTCATCAGGATAAATTTATGTCGGAAATAACAATGCAATGTGGCAAATGTCATACCGATCTGGCTGAAACATACCTTGATACATACCATGGAAAAGTTTATCAGTTAGGTTATCTGCAGGCAGCAAGATGTTCCGATTGCCATGGTGCTCATAGCATTTACAAACTTGAAAATCCGAAATCGTCCGTTGGACCGGAGAATATTGTCGCCACCTGTCAAAAATGCCATGCCGATGCCAGCGAGAAATTTACAGGGTATTTAACCCACGCCACGCACAATAATAAAACCAAATATCCTTGGCTTTATTACACATTCTGGGCCATGACCGGATTGCTTATCAGCGTTTTTGCCTTCTTCGGATTGCATACCCTTTTATGGTTGCCTCGTTCGATACATGCAATGAGAAAAAAGAAAGAACATATTAAGGAACCTGGAGAAAAAGTCTATGTAAGACGATTCACAAAAAGTCAAAGTATTACCCATCTTTTTGTGGTTGTCAGTTTCCTATCGCTTGCGTTTACAGGCATGATACTGAAATTCGCCTACATGGATTGGGCAAAATTCTTCGTTAAACTTATTGGTGGGGCATATTCCGCCGGAATTATTCATCGTATTGCCGCCGTTGTGACCTTTGGCTATTTTTCATACCATGTGTATTCCTTATTCAAGATGAAAAAGGAAAAAGGACTTAGTATGAAGGATTTCATTTTCGGGAAAAACTCACTGATGTTTAACGGTCAGGATGTAAAAGACTTCTGGGCTTCGATGAAATGGTTTACCGGAACAGGCCCTCGCCCATCGTATGGAAAATGGACCTATTGGGAGAAATTTGACTACATGGCTGTTTTCTGGGGAGTTGTTGTTATTGGATCAACCGGTTTGGTTCTATGGTTCCCGGTATTTTTCACACGTCTTCTTCCTGGCTGGTTCATCAATGTTGCTCAAATCATCCATAGTGATGAAGCATTGCTGGCGGTAGGATTTATCTTTACGATCCACTTCTTTAATACTCATCTTCGTCCTGAAGCATTCCCGATGGATACAGTTATTTTTACCGGGAAAGTACTGGCCGAAGAATACAAGGAAGACAGACCGCGAGAATTTGAGCAACTTGAAAAATCAGGGATGCTCGAAAATGTGGTTGAAAAGACAGAATTTTCAAAGAAAC
Source organism: Chitinophaga pinensis (assembly GCA_945897845.1). Classification (GTDB taxonomy): domain Bacteria; phylum Bacteroidota; class Bacteroidia; order Bacteroidales; family Prolixibacteraceae; genus Aquipluma. Next base: position 5,429 of record CAMDGL010000007.1, read on the forward strand.
AAATGAAATGGATTAAGTTCTTTGGATATATTTTCTTATTCACAGGAATTGTTCAGGTCATCTTTATTATATATTCCTTGCTTTCCCATTAATTGATCCACTCCTGTTATCAATTAAAATAAGGTTCATCAGATACAACATGGCGAAGTTCAGAATAAACTACTGAACTTCGCCATGTTTATTAAAACTGAATAACTGATTATAAAGTCGGTTTTGATGGATCACATGACATTCATATGGAGAACACAAAGCAAGTCAACAATAAATTTCCAAAAACCTTACTTTTTTATTGAAACCTTAGTAACCTGGTAATACCCCCCAGAGCCCAACCTTATCTACCTTATAATTTGCCTGATAATACTTTCCCGAGGGATCGGGACAGGTCAGGAAGTGGAAAGGTAAATAAGGTTAAGGTTTCGAGGCTGATCTGAGTTACTAAGGTTTTTTGACCTACCGAAGAAGAAATTTAAAAAACCATTTATATTCAACCCTTTCGGGTTGTCGCCTACCGTTGTTCATTTTTAACCTCCAATTCCATTGGAGGTCATTAACATTTAACCCATCCGGGTTATTTCCGCAGCGATAAAGCTATTCAGGCTAAAACAACTCCTTTACTGTCATCACCCCAGCATCGCTGGGGGCAAAGAAAACGCAGATTAAGCCAACCCGGAACGGGTTGAATATGCTTTTCCTGCCCTGCCAAAATAGAATGTACGGAAAACTTGTAGCAATTTTTGATTCTCTTCGTCCTTTAGAACCGTAATAACTTGAAATACATAGCGTTCTATTGAAGAATTGACACTTGTCAATTTGAATAAATTATTCAGTACTTTTTACAAACTTGCACAATCAATCAAGTACTTTGTTTGTCTAAAAAAATTTGGCATGAAACTTCCTTCATCAATTAAAAACTGGGTATCTATCGTTGGGGCAGTATTGGCTATTTTCAACCTGGCCTCGATACTTTCATTAATGATTCTAAGTACTTTTTTCAGTTTTGGCGGAACATATATTGGCCTTTTCATATACATGGTACTTCCTGCATTTATGATAATTGGGCTACTTCTTATTCCAATAGGGATGAGATTAAACAGATCGAGAACCAGAAAGGCAGAAGCAGCAGGTGAAGTAATGAACTGGCCGATAATTAATTTCAACAATGAGGCAACCCGGAATGCTTCCATCATTTTCTTATTTGGCACTATATTCCTGCTTATAATTTCATCGATAGGAAGTTATGAAGCTTTTCACTATACCGAATCGGTTGAATTCTGCGGAAAATTATGCCATCAGGTGATGGAGCCTGAATTTGTAACTTACCATGGTTCTTCACATGAGCGCGTTGCCTGTGTTGAATGCCATGTTGGTTCGGGCGCCAGCTGGTATGTAAAAAGTAAAATGTCTGGATTATATCAGGTTTATTCGGTTTTGGCACATAAATTCCCCACTCCCATCCCTACCCCCATCGCAAATCTTCGCCCGGCTCAGGAAACATGCGAACAATGCCATTGGCCCGAAAAATTTTATGACCGGAAGGTAAAATATTTGCAGTCGTACCTTGCTGATGAATTAAATACTGAACATGTCATTAATTTGCAAATGAAAACAAGTTCAAAAATGACATCCGAAGGTTTGGAAAAAGGAATTCACCAGCACATAAGCCCTGACGTTAAAATTGAATACAAAACAACTTCAGACAATCGTCAGTTAATTCCGTGGGTAAAATACACCAATAAAAAAACCGGTGTCAGTGAGATATTTACCGACAGCGAAAACTTATTGAGCCAGGAAAAACTCGACTCTTTGGAAACGAGAGTAATGGATTGCCTTGATTGCCATAACCGGCCTTCGCACAACTACAATGTTCCTCAAAATTTTGTTGACAAATCAATCAGTGCCGGTAAAATATCGAAAACTTTGCCCGGAATCAAACAGATTGCGATGACAGCATTGTATAAAACGTACTCCACCAAAGACAGTGCATTTATGGCGATCAAAGATCAGGTGATTGAATATTACAAATCAACTTATCCTGATTTGATGACCAGCAGAAAAACGGATATTGATAATTCAATTGCTGAAATACAAAACGGCTATGCCAATAATATTTTCCCGTTTATGAAAGCTGACTGGACAAAATACCCCAACAACATCGGACACATGGAGTACGATGGTTGTTTCAGGTGCCACAACGATAGACATGCCAGCGAACAGGGCAAAGTAATATCTAAAGATTGTAACTTGTGCCACGTTATTCAGGCGCAGGGCAGCCCGGGCACCATGGAATATTCCAATTCATTCGAACCACTTGAATTTAAACATCCTGTTGATATTGATGATGCCTGGCGTACAGAGTCCTGCTCCTCTTGCCACGTTCAGCTTTATTAACAAACTTTGATGATCTGAAGCCGGAATTGTTGGCATTATCTTTGCCTCTTTAAAAATATTAATGCATTTTTGTTCTTATAACGTTGACTGAAAATATAGACTAATTGATTTAAACATACGTTCATAAAGGCAAAATATTTCTAAATCTTTAAAACTACAATTACTATGAATTTTAAAAAATTATTTACGCTATTGGGGATGTTTATATTCTTATTCTCCTTTGTAAATGCTCAGGATGCAAAGTATATCGGAGCGGCCAAATGTAAAATGTGTCATAACAAGGCTGAAAAAGGGGAACAATACAACAAATGGCTGGCAAGTCCTCATGCCAAAGCAATGGCTTCACTGAAAGGTGACGAAGCAAAAAATCCAAAGTGTTTAAAATGTCACTCAACAGCCGCAGGCGTTGATCAGGCCTTAGTCATGTCAATTACAGTTGCAGAAGGTGTTTCATGTGAATCTTGCCATGGACCAGGTAGCCTTTACAAAGTAGCAACTGTAATGAAAGATCAGAAGTTGGCTCTATCTAAAGGTATGATTTTACCAGAGGAAAAAGTTTGTAAAAAATGTCACAACGAAGAAAGTCCTCATTACAAAGGATTTAATTACAAAGAGTACTCGGCTAAAATTGCACATGATGATCCGACAACCAAGTAAATACTGGTTAGTATAAAAACCCAAAAAATTCCTTTGTTTTTACAAAAAAACAAAGGAGTTTTTTTTAGCATTTATTCTACTGATTTTTTGTGCTGAATGTCGTAATCGCTTTCATTATTTTTAAAGATTCCTTATAGATTTATAATATGAAAAAAGTAGTCTCATTTCTATCCTCTATGCTTTTCACCATTTTGCTCCTGATGATGTTTGCCATGTCGATTGCATACGCAACTTTCATCGAGAACGATTACGGAACCGCAACTGCTCAGGCACTTATCTATCAATCCTGGTGGTTCGAATTGCTTCTTTTTGTTGGAATGATTAATCTGGCAGGAAGTGTATTCAAATACAAACTGGTTAACAGGAAGAAATGGGCCATCCTTTTGTTCCATCTTGCTTTTATCGTGATCATTATCGGGGCCGGCGTTACCCGCTATTTTGGGTTCGAAGGAAGTATGCACATCCGCGAAAGCGAATCGAACAACCAGATTGTATCCACCGAATCATATATTACTGTGAAGGCGAGCGCAAACAACCAGGAAGAAACAACCCATACAAAAGTAAAATTTACACCAAATACCAGCAATCGTTATAAGGAAACAATAGAAATCGGCGAAAAAAAGCTGACCGTCGAAAATGAACTATTCGTCCCGAATGCAACAGAAACGCGTATTCCGGATGTTAATGGTTTTCGTTCGCTGATTCAGATTCCTGATGAAACCGGACAAGGCGGAGTCGATGCTTTTACTGCAATAATCACATCAGGAAATGAAACCACCCGACTGAATGTTTTCGGACGCGATGGAAGCATTTATCAACCTGTTACCTGTACAATCAATGGTATCAATGTCAGCATTTCATACGGATCGGTTGTCCGCGAATTGCCTTTCAGCATTTTTCTTCGCGATTTTCAGCTCGAACGGTATCCCGGTTCAAACAGTCCATCGTCGTACGCGAGCGAAATCACGTTAAAAGATCCGGGATCATCAATCGAACGCCCATTCCGAATTTATATGAACAACATATTGAAGTACAACGGTTATCGTTTCTTTCAATCATCATTCGATCAAGATGAACAGGGCACCATTCTTTCTGTCAATCAGGATTACTGGGGAACAATGCTTTCGTATCTCGGTTATTTCCTGATGACTCTTGGAATGATTTTCACACTTTTTAGCCCTGCCAGCCGCTTTCAAACAATTATCCGGCTAAGTTCAAAACTTCAGAATATGCGCAAGGCCGGAAAAACACTTATAATAATTGCAGTTGTTTCTGCAATGAGCTGGTCGGGAAATGTTGCTTTTGCCGCGAATCCAACGAAAAACCAACACATTTCTTCATTTGGCAGATTGCTGGTGCAGGATCATCAGGGAAGGATTGAGCCAGTCAACACACTGGCTTCGGATCTGTTGCGTAAAATCACGAAGAAAGACAATTGGGAAGGACTTTCGCCGGTTGAATTTTTCCTCGAGATGAGCGCCAATCCTGAAAAATGGAAAAACGTGCCAACAGTGAAGATTGCAAATCCTGAGTTACGAAAAATGTTGGGAATTTCAGGAGATTTTGTTTCATTCAACCAAATGTTCGATCAATCCGGAAACTATCGCCTGAATGATCTGGTTCAGCAATCTTATAACAAAAAGCAAACTACCAGAAATAAATACGACAAGGAAATCATCAATGTTGATGAGCGGGTAAACATTTGCTATCAGATATTTAAAGGCGATTTCCTGAAAATTTTCCCGGTTCCGAACGATGAACGCAAAACCTGGGTGACAAATTCAACACTTCCGGCGAATATGAGCAAAGAAAATGCAGACTTTGCAGGCGGTATCATGAATTTGTATTACGACGCATACAACAATTCTGCACTTTCAGGAAATTGGTCGAAAACCGATGAATATCTGGGGTACATCAAAAAATATCAGACCACTTATGGCGCCGATATAATTCCTTCGTCATCAAAAGTGGGTCTCGAAATTTTTTACAATGATTTTAATATCTTCGGGAAACTGGCTAAAATGTTTGCACTATTCGGGTTCGTTCTGCTGGTGTTTCATTTTATGCTCATTTTCAAACCGGGAGCCAGTTACACCAAACTTATAAACGCAGGAACGCTGCTTGTCTTTATTGCTTTTCTGCTTTATACCGTTGGCTTAGGCATTCGCTGGTATATTTCAGGCCATGCTCCCTGGAGCAATGGGTACGAAACCATGATTTACATCGGTTGGGCAACCATGCTTTCAGGATTTATTTTTGCACGCCGATCGCCTATTACATTGGCAGTTACTTCCATTTTAACCTCAATTATTCTGTTTGTGGCAGGAATGAGCTGGATGAACCCTGAAATCACGAATCTGGTTCCGGTACTTAAATCGTACTGGCTAATAGTGCATGTGGCGATCATCACCGCCAGTTACGGATTTTTAGCCATGGGAGCTTTGCTCGGAATGCTCAATCTGGTGTTGATGATTTTGAGAAATAAAAAGAACGAACAAAATATTCGTTTCACCATTCTGGAAGTTTCATACATTATTGAAATGGCTTTGATGATTGGCCTGATGATGCTGACAGTCGGTTCGTTTATCGGCGGAGTATGGGCCAACGAATCGTGGGGCAGATACTGGGGCTGGGATCCGAAAGAAACCTGGGCTTTGGTAACTGTTCTGGTTTATGCCATTATTCTGCATCTGCGCAAAATCCCCGGATTAAAAAGTACACTCGGTCTGAGCAGTCTGGCGCTTGTTGGGTTAGGCGCTGTGCTGATGACCTTCTTTGGCGTGAACTACTATTTATCGGGTATGCATTCTTATGGAGCAGGCGATCCGCCACCAATTCCAAATGCTTTGTACATTTCAATTGTAGTAATTATTGCACTCATTTACGGTGCATATTATGCTGAAGGGAAAAAGGGCAAGATCGAAGAGATGGAAGAATCAACAGAAATGGCTCCGACAAAGACACAAAAGAAGAAATAATAATCGAAAAGCAATAATTAACAAAAATCAGTCGGTTTGTTCAGACTGATTTTTTTTTGGATACAGACGATCTTTGAATTCATTTTTTTTGGAAATTTCCCGAAAATTTACTGGTGCATCCAATTCTTCGATTGTCCACCACTGAACGTCGTCAATTCCACGAACAACCTGATAAGCATTCACTGAAATCAGTATGATTGCACAATCTGCTGAATGCACAAATGATTCCAAATCAGGATGTTTCTCCAGATGCGTATTTAGAAACACATCATTTCGGGCGACACCTATCTCCTTAGCAGAACCATATGCGGTAAGTACAAATTTTTCTTTCAGGCAAGTGCTGCCAATATCCTCACCTTCAATGAGAACAGCCACTTTGCCGTTATGAATTAGATTAGAGTATTTGCGGGTGTTGCGATAAGTAGCGAAAACCAATTCACGGAAACCTCCAACCGGAGAAATCGCTATTAAACTCGCATGAGGCTGACCATCGCCTTCAGTAGCCAAAACAGCTAACTTACAAGCCTTAAGTGCATTCATGATGTATTCCGTAATAACGATATTGCTTGCCATTTTCGAATTCGATTGTTTTTATGAAATAATTGTCGGCCAAGTTTCTGGTTTGGCATAAGTTAACCTACCAACAAATTCAGTAGAATAATAGCCATCGAGACCGGAACTTATCAGCACATTTTCTTTTTCCAGGGCGACAAAACCATCATCTCCCAAAATGTTTTCGTTTAACTGAATGGATTGGATGCTCCCAATAATTAAAATAGTACCATTTATTTTGATGTCAATCGTATCTTCCAGTTTCATCCCGATTTTGACAACGGCTTCTTTTAAAAATGGAGCCTTATAGCCATTCAGATATTCTTCAGTAAAACCTGCTTTTTCAAATTCAGAAACATTTGCTTCGTATTTGGCCGATGTTTGATGTGCCTTTTCATAATCCGACTTTTGTACAAAATTCAGCGTGTATTGCCGGGTCTCCAATATATTTTTAAGCGTATCCTTTCGAACAGTGTCAGGCCGGGAAACGATTCCATACAAAGCTGGGTTGGCGCCAAGGTGTATCAATGAATTGAAAATGGACAGATTACTGTGACCGTCAACCGACTTTGTTCCAATTAAAACTGCTTGCCTGAATCCGGCCAGCGAGTTGATTAATGTTGCTCTGTACCGCAGTTCCATCTGCTCTATATCCTTCAGGTTTAGTACCATCTTCAGTTTTATTTTATTAGGAATCTTTCCTGAAATTTAAATAGCCGCTCATCATAAACGCTTCTGGAAGAACGTCTGATTCAAATTATAGTTTTAAATATTTTTCCGGTAAAAGTATTTTCCGGTAACAAGCAGGCCAATAAAAACGAATGCCCCAAATAAAAGGCTACTGACAGCAATTTGCATTCCTCCTGAAATCACATGTCCGCTGGTACAACCACCAGCCATGCGGGCACCGATCAGCATGATAAATCCACCCACAAAAGCCCAGATTATGCGCTTTACAGGTGATTTTCCTTCGGTTTTTGACCATCCGCTGTGAATTAGTTGTATTTTGAAATCTTTCCGGATCAGAGAAAGAACCAATCCTGACAACATTGCTCCGCCAAGAAAAATCAATTCCCAGGTTCCCGATTTCACAGTTGACGCAAAATATTCATTGTCTGTTAATCCAGTCAGGAAATCCCCTAAATAAGGATAAGAAGTGGAAGCGCCTATCACACGATTGGTTACTGATGATAGAAAAACGATGCAATTCAGAACCGCCAGTCCAATCCCGGCATATAACCAGTTAAGGCTTTTCTTTCTTTCAATTTTATTCAGAAAAAAGGCAATTGCAACCATTGCCAGCCCAAACACAAAAACCAGGATATAATAAAGCGCCCCTTCGCCAACGGCGCTGTTAAGTGATATTTTCCCCAGATCAGGACCCAACATTCCCTGAATGGAAGGTTGAATCAGCGTATAAAAAATACCACCAGCAATACCGCCAATAATTCCGACCAGCGCATCCATCGAACCTTCGCCCAAGGAAACTGGCAAAGTTCCTGGGCAATAACCCAGAATGGCCATTCCGGAGCCAAAGATAAGACCGCCAATTCCAATACCGGCCAATAGCAAAGGTTTAACGTGCCAGGAAGCAAAACCAAGTCCAATTTCGATACTCAGTAAAATTGCGCCAACTCCAACAGCCACCGCGATTGCCTTGGCTACCGTGTAATCTTCGAGACGCGCCATCCCGCTGATGGTGTTGTATTTATTCAATTTGGCACTTTGAAGAAGGGCACCGAAAAGGAAGCCGAAAAGGAGAATTAAGAATGTCATGGTTTACTTTATTTAAAGGTGATAAAGAGAATTGTTCATTTACAATTTGATCAAAGATTGCACTTGTTCAAATTGGGAGGGCAATTTACAATTATTGAAGTTCTTTCGCCAACAAATCAGAACATTGTTTTTTTCTGAACAATTGTGCAAGTTTTTTGAAATTCGGGTGTCAAATACACTAAATTCACGTTTGACAAAATTCAATGGACGAATCCGAATTAATAAAAGGTATTCAGCAAGGCGACAACAAGGCCTTTCGGCTACTGGTAGAAACCTATCAGCGAATGGTCGTGAATACCTGCTTCGGAATTGTGCATAGTGCGGCTGACGCGGAAGATCTGGCGCAGGATGTCTTTTTGGAGATATTCCGGACTGCCGGAAATTTCAGGGGAGATTCTAAAATTTCAACATGGTTGTACCGGATTGCAACCAACCGTTCATTGAATTTCGTCCGCAATAAAAAGCGAAAAGGATTTTTTCAGTCGCTCGAAGAAGCTTTCACCGGAGGTAAAAACCTAACCAGCGAAATTTCTGAAAGCCGCAGCGATCGGCCCGACCAAAATATTACCGACCAGCAACGATCAGACTTATTGCATCGTGCAATTGATCGGCTACCTGAAAAACAGCGTATCGCTTTTACACTAAATAAATACGAAGAATTGCCCTATCAGCAAATTGCTGAAGTCATGGAAATATCTTTAGCATCGGTTGAGTCGCTGATTCACAGGGCAAAGAAGAACCTTCAGGAGCAACTTTTAGATTGTTACAAAAAAAAATGCGTCTGATTGCAAGTTTTTTAAACGAATGGTGTCTTACATTAAAAGCAACAAAATGAAAACAAAGTGCATCCATAAAGACCTGATTTTTTACCTCGACAATGAATTGTCGGAAGAAAAGAGGACTGCCATTGAAAAACATCTGGAGGAATGTGCCGACTGCCAGAGCTTTTTGGCTTTCTTAAAGAAAGGTATGCAGGTTATTGAAATGGAAAAAAATCCGGAGGTATCGCCTTTCTTTTATACCCGGTTGAGTACACGACTGGAAGTAAAACCGGAATATCAGGCTCAAAGTCAATGGGTACGGTTGGCACAACCTGCATTCTTTTCGCTTCTGCTTGTTCTCGGAATTTATGGTGGATTAAAAATGGGCAGCAATGCTTCAACCACTAACGCAAATCAACAAACCACCAGTAGCATCCAAATGCTCAACGACTTTGAAGCCGAACCAATTGAATCATTTTTACTCAACGAGTTATGAACCCAACCAACAAACACCGAATACTAATCTGGATCATTGTCATCCTGGTTGCTACCAATCTTTCAACCATCGGTTCTTTCTACTATCACCGGATTACCGAAATAAAAGCGGCACAATCAACACAGGATAATCAGACAAATATTCCGGGAGAACAGCGCACACGCTTTTTCAGGGACGAATTGAATCTTGATGCAGGCCAGATTGATCAGTTTCGCGATATCAACCGGACCTTTAACCGCACAGCCAGAAACATTGAAACGAACCTCGCTCAATTGCGTGAAGATTTGATCAACGAATTGGGAACTCAAAATCCCGACAGTACACGTCTCAATCAAATGGCTATGGAAGTTGGGAATAATCACCGCGAACTCAAACAGGTAACTACCACTTTTTACCTGGATATGAAAAAGATATGTACGGCAGAACAGCAAGCAAAATTATATGAGATATTTCAGTCGATGCTAAATAAAGATACTCAGGTTAACCTTCCAAGGTCTGGATTTCAGGGAGGCCGATGGCATAACCAATAAACAATTATTTATAGATTTCAATTATGAAAACAAGTCGTTTAAACCGGGTTGCAGTGCTATGCTTTGCTCTAATTCTCACAGTAGTAGTTGCAGTTTCGGGTAACAATCAGGATGGAAAAGGAAAAAACAATGCGATAGCACAGCAAACCTGCATCAATTCAATTTCAGGATTAAGTGAGTACCAAAAAGGAAGAATTATTACCATGGAAACCCAAAACCAGACAGTCATGAATGAACTCCGGGAGAAACAACGTTTAACAACCGAAAAGGATAAAAAAAAGGAGATTAAAAAACAAATGGACAAGCAAGCTGAAACTCACCGTAATGCAGTGACATCAGTATTGAGCGCCGACCAGCAAAAACAATTCCTTCAATTTCAAACCAACGGGGGCATTCAAAATAATCAAGGTCAAAAGCAAGGAATGGGAAAAGGAAATGGCCAGGGAAAAGGAAAAGGAAAAGGGATGGGAGGCAGTCGATTTTAAAATTGTGGAATGCAGAAATTCAGAAATATAAATTATTAAACAATTAAAAACAAAGATTATGAAAGCACAGATTTTTTTAACAGGATTGGCCATTATGGCTTTAACAACTTTTGCAAGCGCTCAAAACCCACAGAGCGGAAGAGGAAACGGAAATTGCAACGGAACCGGCAAAGGAGCTGCCTTTGCTGACAGCAACAAAGACGGAGTTTGCGATAACCAGGGAACCGGCAAATCAGCCGCTCAAAAAGGGAAAAGAGATGGCACCGGTAACGGTCAAGGCCAGGGAAAAGGAAAAGGACGAAACTTTGTAGATGCCGATAAAAATGGAGTTTGCGACACTTACGAAGCCCGTGTAAAAAAGTAGTATTCAGATAACAGAATGTTAAACAATTAAAACAAAACACATGAAAACAAGAATTTTTTTATCAGCAATGGCATTTGCAGGAGTTATTTCATTCCTTAGCTCATGCTCAAAAGAAACAGTTGCTCCTGAAGTAGTAGCGCCAATGGAAGTAAAAAGCGGAATCATTCCCGCGCCAGCGAGTATCCTGGCTGGCACCGATGTTACGCCAATTCCTGTATGTACCATCACCGGCACCATTACTGAAGCCGAAGCCGAAGGCTTGCTGTTTATGCGTGAAGAGGAAAAACTGGCCCGCGACGTGTATTCATATTTGTATCTGAAATACAAATTGCCCGTGTTCAATAATATCTCGAAAAGCGAAAACGTACACATGACTGCGGTTTTGAGATTAATCACCGGCTTTCAAATTACAGATAACAGCAACAACAATCCGGGCGAGTATGCCAATCAGGAACTCAAAGATCTTTTTGTGGCCTTGAAAGCAAAGGGCGATGTCTCGGTGGTAGAAGCGTTAAAAGTTGGGGTTGACATTGAATTAAAAGACATCAAAGATTTAAAAGATGAATTGGCGCTTGTGCAAAACGCCTCGATAAAAACGGTTTATACCAATTTGTCGAAAGGGTCGGAAGCACACCTGAAAGCGTTTACATTGAACCTGAAGGTCAGAGGTGTAGTATATCCGTAATTTCAAATTTAAACAGACAATTAAACAGACAATTAAAAACAATTAAAAAATAAAATTATGAAAAATTTAACAAAAGTTCTGGTAGGTCTATTTGCAGTTGCTGCAATCGTTGGGATGAATTCGTGCAATAAGACAGATGATTCTGTTGCTACTCCAGAGGTTTCGAAAACAACCATTTCCGATTATGCCAATATTGTCACGTCATTTGTATCTGATTTTGACGAAGAGCTGATCAGCGGTGAAGAGTCTGATTTAAAGTCAGCAACTCTGACAAGCTGTTTTACAGTTACAGTTGATAAAAATGCTGATGGAGCTTTCTATCCAAGGGTGTGGACGGTTGATTATCTGGGAGGAACGTGTACCTTGTTCAGTGGCAACACCAAAATGGGGAAAATCCATGTCAGCCTTTCCGACTTCTGGAAAAATGAAGGTTCATTGAAAACCGTAACCTTTGAGGATTACTATTTCAATGGCAATAAAATGGATGGAGCCAAAACGATCCTGAATACCGGATTAAACGAAAAAGGCAATCTTACTTTTACAAAAACAGTAAAAAATGCAAAATTGACCTACACTGACGGAACATCCATCAGCTGGGAATGTGAAAAATTCAGTGAAATGACTGCGGGCGGATCAACCTTTTTATTTGCTGATGATGTTTGGTCGGTTACCGGTTCAGGGAAAGGAGTTAACCTCGACAAGAAAAACTATACATTGACTATCACTTCTCCATTGATATACAAAAACGGATGCTTTTATCCGGTAAGTGGAAGCGTGAAGATAGAACCTGTTGGCGGAGATGTACAAACCATTGATTACGGAACCGGCGATTGCGATAATCTGGCCACTCTAACTGTTGGTGGCGTTACAACCGAAATTAAACTATAAGGGATTAATATAACTTTTATGGATTAATTTCAGAGACAAAGATTGGGATATTGGCTAAGCAGTTAGTCAGTACCCCAATCTTCAAACAACATAAATTTAAACTCAATTTCGATGAAACAGAAATTCTTTTGGAAAAGTTTTGTAAGCTTTTCGTTGGCCTGGTCGTTTTTAATCATTTTTATTTCAGGAATAGTATTGTACATAGCCCCTCCGGGCCGGGTGGCGAATTGGACCATCTGGACTTTATTCGGATTTTCGAAAGCGGGCTGGCAGGCTATTCACACCATCTTTTCCTACACATTTGTCATACTTTCTATTTTTCATCTGTTTACCTTAAACTGGAAAGTATTCTGGCACTATTTTACATCAAAAGCAACCACCGGACTTAACAAACAAAAGGAATTACTCGTTTCATTCATTTTAGTTATTTTTGTTTTTTCAGGTACGTATTTTAATATTCAACCGTTTAAAGCGGTCATGGATTTTGGCGAATGGACAACCGAAAGCTGGGAAACAGTTGATGAAACACCTCCTGTTCCACATGCTGAAACATTAACAATCAGAGAATTGGCAGGTAAATATATCCCAATGTCGGCCGATAGTATTTTATTGGTAATTAAACAGAAAGGATACAAAGCCGACAGTATCGGGCAAACCATTTCAGCAATAAGCGAATTAAACAACCTTACACCAGCCAAACTTTATTCTGTTATTAGTCCTGAACATTCCATTGATTCGTTAATACCTCAAAGCAAACCTTCATTTCAGGGATTTGGCCGAAAAACAATCAGTGAAGTTGCCCAGGAACTTGGTAAAGAAGTGAATGAAATCCTTGAAATTTTAAAGAAGAACGGTATTGAAGCAAAACCAACTGATAAATTAAAAGATGTTGCTGAAAGTACCGGTAAAACTCCAATGGAGATTCTGGAACTGATAAAATAAGACAATTGATAACGAGACAAATATTGGGAGACTGGCTATTCAGGTAGCCAACTTCCCTTTTGTCAGTTAAAAAGGATTTTAGAATAACACTTAACTAATACTTTTGAGTAATTTTGTTTATTGATATGGAATTATCAAACAGCGATGCCAGCCAGCGGATTTTTATCAGGAATATGATGTGTTCCTGTTGTTTGCGCGTGGTAAAGGAGGATCTGACCAGACTTGGCGTTACTGTGCTCGATGTTAAACTGGGAGAAGCAACCATCAGTTTCGATCCTGAAAAAATCGGCAAAAAACAGATCGATGATGTTTTGCAGGAATTGGGAATGGGACTGATCAGCGATAAAGATGAAATAGTGGTGGAGCAAATCAAGCAAACCATCATCGAACTCGTGCATTACATGAACAATGTCGATTCCATTGTTCGAAAATCGGAATATCTGGTTGAAAAAATGGGTAGAAGTTACCAAACTTTATCCAAGTTGTTTTCGAAAGTCGAACCCATTACCCTCGAAAAATACATCATCCTGCAAAAAATTGAACGGGTAAAAGAACTGGCCATGGAAGACAAAATTTCGTTGAGCGAAATTGCCTGGATGATGGATTACAGCAGTCCTCACCACCTTTCCAATCAATTCAAAATCATTACCGGAATTTCGCTGTCCGACTTTAAAAAAGACCCTGCCGCCCATAAAAAATCAATCAATAATTTGTATTGATTTTGCAGCTATACCTTTATCTGTAAATCTTTTAGTGAATTCTGAAATACATGAACTTTTAAGTTTTTGTATATTTGTTCTATTCAACTAACATTTAAAACATGAATCATGAAAAATTCTATTCTTAGTTCAAGATTTTCGTTGTTTCTGTTACTGTTCCTGACCGTTATTTCTCTAAAAACAGTAGCTGCTAATCCTATCGTAATCGCAATTGATGTTTCTCCGTCAGTATTAAATCTCCAGAATCAGGGAGAGGTTGTGACCGTTCATACAAGTATCGCTTACAATCTGGTTGCCGGAAGTACTGTATCTTTAAACGGCATTGAAATTAGCTGGTGGAAATCAGACGATCGCGGCTACTTTGTAGCAAAATTTCTGATGAGTGATGTTAAGAGTCTGAAAGGACTTGTAATTGGCGGTTATAATACGCTTACCCTGTCTGGCGTAACAAAAGATGGTGTTAGCTTCACCGGAAGCCAGGATATTAAAGTTATAAACAATATTCCTGCAGGTAAAAAGTAATTCTATTGGAGATTATTCGTTTATATCGAATAAAAAGGCCGTTTCAATTCTATTTTGAAACGGCCTTTTTTTGATATTCAATTTATTTCCGACTTTAAAAAAGATCCCGCCGGCCACAAAAAACCAATCAATAATTTGTACTGATTTCTTCGCTGTACCGCATTATATAAATCATTTACTTAATTGTGTAATAATCGACTTTGTTGATTCAAGTATTTTTGTTTTACAAGTAACAATTTAAAACAAGAGTCATGAAAACAACAGTATTATTAATCGCAATTGCAGTAAATCTAATATTTATCAGTTGCCAGAAAGATGAAGAAGTAGCATCAAACCTTACAGTTACCAGCCAGATTGAGGCGTTCCCGAAAGAAGCATTAAATGCTGACGAATTAAGTAGCCTTCAACAAATGAGAGAAGAAGAGAAATTAGCAAGAGATGTGTATAATGCATTGTACGAAAAATGGAAAATAAATGTGTTTACCAATATCTCTGCAAGCGAGCAAAAACATACAGATGCCGTTTTAACATTAATCAGCAAATATGATCTGACCGATCCGGTTGACAACAATGTTGCCGGAGTATTCTCTGACAGCGGATTACAGGATTTATACAATCAATTGGTGGCAAAGGGAAATATTTCCGTTCTGGATGCTTACATCGTTGGTGCAACTATAGAGGACCTGGATATTTTTGATTTGGAAGAGGCACTATCAAAATCAGACAATCAGGACATCAAATATGTTTACGATTTGCTTACGATGGGAAGCAGAAATCATATGCGTTCTTTCTACAGCCAAATCACAAGTTTGGGAAGTAGCTATTCTGCCCAATTTATTTCACAGACTGAACTGGAGGCAATCGTTACAAGCGCAAAGGAAACCGGAAGTTCCTGGTAAATAAAAAAAACAGATGTGGAAAAATATGCCAGGCTCCAACTTTACGGCAAATTACCCCCATCATCCAACATAAAATTCATCAGTTTAGATTTCATTCCAAACAATTCTAATTTACCTGGCACGAAAATGATACAACTTGTAAAAAAAATTGCTCTTACCTGTCTGGTTATTTATATGCTCCAGTCGCCTGGATTCACCCAGTCGCCGGATAAAATTACAATTAACAAACAGTACTACGGAACGCTGGATCAGGTTCTTGAAAGAATATCCCTTGAAAAAGGGATTTTGTTTTCGTACAACAAGCGAAAGATTTCGCAAATACAGGTGGATGATAAGACGGTAAATCAGCCGCTCGATAAATTATTGGACAAGTGGTGCTTAATATCAAAAATGGAATGGTACCGCAATACTGACGGCATCATCAATATCGTGGGTCTGAACAGAACTCCCGGATCAGTCGCAGCAAAAACCGAAGCTGTAAAAACTTATTCAGGAGCGCCAAAAACATTCAACATACTCATTAGCGGAAAGATCGTTGATTCAGAAACCGGAGAGGCAGTTCCATATGCTTCGGTAGTGATAGCAGGAACCACCAGAGGAACACAAACCAATCAGGATGGATATTATACGTTACAAAATGTGCCGACTGACACATCAACAGTCTTAGTTTCATCAATAGGCTATAAAATCGGGCACATTTTCCTGACTCCTGATCTGCCAAAAACAAAACTGGATGTTCAGATTGAACCTTCGACTATTGAGATGGATGAAGTTGAAGTAAAAGCTCAAAGGAATACAGTAATGAGCACCAACGACAAAATCAGTACCATACAAATTACTCCACGAAAGCTGGCCGAACTGCCAAACATAGGTGAAAAGGATATTTTGCGGGCATTTCAGCTCATGCCCGGAGTTTCGGGTGCAAACGAAGGAACTTCAGGATTATTTGTCCGGGGAGGAACTCCTGATCAGAATCTGATTCTGTATGATGGATTTACCGTTTATCATGTCGATCATTTATATGGTTTCTTTTCAGCTTTCAACTCCAATGCGGTAAAAGATGTTCAGCTGTATAAAGGAGGTTTCGAATCAAAATATGCAGGCCGCCTTTCAAGTGTGACCGACATCACCGGAAAGGATGGCAATTCAAAAGAATTCAACATTGGCGGAGATTTGAGCTTGCTTAGCGCGAATGTTTATGCTGAGTTACCAATTGGCGACAAATTTACTTCTTTGTTCGCTTTCCGAAAATCGTACAAGGGTCCCATTTACAACAAGATATTCGATCAGTTCAATACTGAAAATGAACCCGCAATGCCACAAGCTACCGGAAGAGGATTAAAATCGGGCAATAATTTTGCGGCAAAAGTATCTTCCTATTTTTACGATTTAAATTCAAAATTAACCTATCGCCCGTCGGACAAAGATGTTGTTTCGTTTAGCTTGTTCAACGGAACCGACAACCTCGACAACAGCGTTAAAATTGATGTACCGGCTTCAGGAGGCGGAATGGGCAGGTCGATGGGCTCCGACAACAGCGACCTGACAGAATATGGAAACCTGGGAACCAGCCTTAAATGGTCGCGACGCTGGAACGAAAAACTTTACGGCAATACATTGATCAGTTATTCGAATTATTACAGCAACCGCGACAGAAGCAGCAACCGAACAATCACCGATGCTGACGGGAATGAAACCATTGTTAAAATAGGAACGCTTGAAAATAACGACCTGAAAGATTTTAGCCTTCGTTCGGATTATACCTTTGATGTTTCGCCGAAAAGTCAGATTGGATTTGGACTAAAAGCCACGAATTACGACATTGATTATACCTACAGCCAGAACGACACTTCCACCATTCTGAATATTGCGAACAAAGGAAATCTAATGGGTGGTTATCTTCAAAGCAAATTCAAATTTCTGGATAATAAACTGACCATCACTCCGGGAGTACATTCAACCTTTTACGATGTCACCAAAAAGTTCTACGCAGAGCCCAGGCTTTCGGCCACTTATGGCATTAACGATAAAATAAAACTGATTGGCGCCTGGGGAACTTATTACCAGTTTGCCAACCGGATTACCCGCGAAGATATTCTGGCAGGCAGCAGTGATTTCTGGATACTGTCAGACGACGAGAAAGTGCCGGTAAGCAAAGCCATCCATTACATTGCCGGAATCAATTACGAAACACCTGATTATCTTTTCAGTGTTGAAGCTTATTACAAGCAACTTACAGGACTTTCGGAGTATTCGTTACGCTTCGAACCCGCCAGAAGAATGCAGGCCATCAATTACGAGCAGAATTTTTTTACCGGGAATGGTTATGCGCAAGGCATTGAATTTCTGGCCCAGAAAAAATTCGGGAACCTTACAGGCTGGGTGTCCTACACGCTGGCACAGGCACAAAATCAGTTTGAAGTTTATGGTCAGGATTATTTCCCGGCCGCGCAGGATGTGACCAATGAGTTTAAAGCAATTGGAATCTACAAATGGAGAAAATGGAGCCTGGCAGCCACATGGATTTATGCAACTGGCCGACCTTATACTGCTCCTGAAGGCGGGTACAACATTACGCTGCTTGATGGTACTGAAAAATCGTTTATTACCGCCGGAACAAAAAACAGCCGACGCCTACCCGATTATCACCGGCTCGATTTTTCTGTTAACTACCTCCTGAAATCGGTTGACCAAAAGACGGAAAGAGGCAATATCAGCTTCTCGCTGTTCAATGTTTACGATCGAAAAAACACCTGGTACAAGGAATATCAAATCATTGACAGTGATATCATTTCAATTGACAAACAATTCCTGGGAATTACTCCCAACATTACCCTTACCTTAAAACTTAAATAAGATGAACATATCTGTATTTTTCAAACAACCAGGGAAAATGAAGCAACAATTACTGACAATATCAATTGGTTTGATCTTAGGAATTGGTTTAATCCTCACCTTAAATTCGTGCGAAACGGAAGAGGCTCAGCTTGCCTTCAACGACATTCCGGTGGTCGAATCATATCTGATACAGACCAAACCTGTTTCAGTAAAAATAGCACGTAAAACTCCATACGACTACAACGTAGCCATATCCGATGAAAATCTGGATTTGCTTCAGGTAAAAATCCTGTATAACGACCAAATACGAATTATTCCTTCAATAGGAAATGGTGAGTATAAAGATGCCACCTTTATCCCGCAGGAGGGTGTAAAATACAAACTCGAATTCGAATTTAACAATCAAACAGTATCCTCATCTACTGAAATTCTTTCAAAACCGGTTAATTTCAAACAGTCGGTCACCCAAATAAATATGCAGGGAATAGATTTCAGCACCCGGCCCCCAACCCGGCCTGCAATGCCCGATCCGGTTAAACTTAGCTGGGTAAACGATGACAACACTTATTACATGGTTGTTATCGAAAATATGGAAACCGCGCCAACAGCAATCAATGATTATGGTGACCGTGAACCTCCGGGAAGGTTCTTTCGGAATGCGCCAACACAAACCAATCAGTACGAAATTCAATCCATGCATTTTCAGTATTACGGAAGGCATCGTTTGATACTTTACCACCTGAATGCCGATTATGCTGCGTTGTACAACGATACCGGCAACAGCTCACAAAACCTGACCAATCCTACGACCAACATCGAAAATGGGCTGGGCATTTTTACCGGAATAAATGCCGACACGCTTTTAGTGAATGTAATAAAGCCATGACAAAATACCATACAATGTCGTTTTGTTAGAGTTTAATTATAATCGTTTGTAATTCATCGAGTAAGGTTTCTTACTTTTTTTATTCCCTGGGTTATTCCGCCCTGTTCTGACTATTTCTCTTGTTTTTATATAACTTCATCGAGAATTTATAATCAACCTGAAATTTAAATTATATTCGGAAAATCATGGGGCAGGGTAAACTTGGTAAGTTGTTATTTTATTTGATTTCGGTTCTGATTTCCACCAATTCGTTTGGCCAATCTTATACAATTGAATTCGATCAATATACTACAAACGAAGGCATGTCTAATGGTTATGTCAACACCATTTTACACGATAGCAAGGGATTTATCTGGATTGGAACTGCTAATGGCTTAAACCGTTTTGACGGAATCACTTTTAAAACTTATTACTATGATATGAATGACAGCGCTACCATTTCCGGTAGTGGAGTAACTTCTATGGCTGAAGATTCGATTGGTAATATCTGGGTGACGACCTCTAATGGTTTATGTGTATATGATAGAAAAAAGGATAGCTTTTCAAGGAAAACAATACGTGTAAATGGAGAAAAATTAAGCAATTCATTTAATACCTGCTTCATCGATAGTAAAGGGTTTTTATGGGCTGCTATTGCAAACAGCGGGGTTTTAAGATTTAAAATATATAACAAGTACCAAATTAACAATAGTATTATCGACTCAGAAATCTATCTGCTGGATGAGGATGATGTTGATAAAGTTTTTAAAAATAATGTCTATTCTATAATTGAAGATGAGAATAGTCGAATATGGGTTGTAAGTTACAGCAATAAACTTTCATATTTTGATGAGCAACATAATAAATTCACTTCTCAACCAATTATCCATCCTGAAGCTTATAAATTTAGCAATAATCGAAAGGGGATAATCAAAGATCGCGATGGTGATTTTATTATCAGCATTGAACAGGTAGGAATGTTGGTTTGGGATCGTAACAAAAATAATTTCAAATTATACAAACCTAACGGCACTGATCTCATGCCCAAAGGAAATGTTTTATCTGCACTTGCAGAGGGTAAAGAAGGATTGATCTGGATAGGTGACAGGGACTCTGAAGGTGTAAGCATCTTTAATAAAAAAACCGAAAAGTTCAGCTACTGCCAATCAGATGAGTTTGATCCATATTCGCTAAATACGAATAAAATAAACTGCATTTATCAGGATAAAACCGGAACAATGTGGGTAGGTACAATTATTGGAGTAAATAAATACAGCCCTGGAAAGTTTAAATTCAACCGGTATTATAGCAACCCAAACCTGCCCGATAAATTAGGCTCTAATAATACCCTTTGTTTCGCAGAAAGCAAAACCGGTGATATCTGGATAGGGACTGACGGTGGTGGATTAAATAAACTTGATCGGGAAACGGGCAGGTTTATTCATTTCAAGCACGATCCATCCAATCCCAATTCGTTAAGCAGCGACGCTATCATTTCTATTTGTGAAGACCATGAAGGAACATTGTGGATGGGAACATATAACGGAGGATTGGCACGGATGAAGGACAACAAATTTTCTGCTTTTTATCCTGATCCATCCAACCCAGGTTCAATTTCCAACATAAATATATGGTATGTCTTTGAAGACAGTAAAAGAAATCTGTGGGTCGCAACTTTAAACAGTGGCCTTGAGTTGTTTGACCGGAAAACAAACCGGTTTTATCATTATACCAACCGGGTAGGCGATTCAACAAGTATTTGCAACAATGCCTACTATGAAATTT
Organism: Chitinophaga pinensis; assembly: GCA_945897845.1. Classification (GTDB taxonomy): domain Bacteria; phylum Bacteroidota; class Bacteroidia; order Bacteroidales; family Prolixibacteraceae; genus Aquipluma. Next base: position 26,559 of record CAMDGL010000007.1, read on the forward strand.
ATGAAGACAGTAAACAAAACCTTTATATTACAGGCAATTGGGGCGTAAGTATAATTGATTTAAATGCATACGATTTTTCAAAAACACTTCCTGATATAAAATTCAGGAACTTGTTTCATGTTGAAAACAGAAATAGTCTCAGCAGCAGTGATGTATATTGTGTCAAGGAAGATAATGAAGGCAATTTGTGGTTTGGAACCTTTGGCTCTGGCATCGATAAACTGGAGCTGGCAACAGGTAAATTCACCAATTTTTCCACAAAAGATGGTTTACCCGGTAACTCTGTAACTTCTATCCTGGTTGACGACCTGAATAATTTATGGCTGGCAACTGACAAGGGCTTGGCAAATTTTAATCCAAAAACGAAAGAAATCTTTGTTTTTGACCAAAAGGATGGCTTGCAAAACACGAGTTTAAAAAGTTGGGCGATAAAAGCCAAAGACGGTGAAATGTTTTTTGGTGGGCCCGATGGTTTTAATTCGTTTTTTCCTGAAAGTATAATGCATAATCAAAATAAGAATAAACCTCCGGTTGTAATTACCGGACTGAAGATATTCAACAAACCCGTTGAAATAAATGAACAATTTAATGGCAGGGTTATTTTGGCCAATGACATTAGCGAAACCAATGAATTGGTGCTAAGCTACGGGGAGAATTACTTCACATTCGAATTTATTGCCCTCGATTTTACTGCCCCTGAAAAGAACAGTTATGCATATATGATGGAAGGTTTTGATGATGAATGGGTGCAGTGCGGCACCAAACGCGAAGCCAATTATACCAACCTTGACCCCGGCGAATATACTTTCCGGGTAAAAGCTTCCAACAACGAGGGCGTTTGGAATGCCGAAGGAACTTCAATAAAAATAATAATTCTCCCTCCCTGGTGGGAAACATGGTGGTTCAGGCTAATTGCAGTTTTATCAATAATTTTCATTATTGGATCCGTTTTTTATTCGCGGATACAATATTTTAAGAATAAGAAGATACTGCTTGAAAAATTAGTCGCACAGAAAACTTCGGAGTTGCGGAAGATGAACGCAACATTAACAAATCAGGCAAAAGAACTTGGTCAAACCAATTCGTTGCTTGAGGAAAGGCAGGAACAAATTGAAGAACAGAGTGAAGAACTCTCGGCACAAAAGGAGTCGCTGGAGAAAATGAACAGCGAATTACATGACCTTAATGCCACGAAAGACAAATTCTTTTCAATTATAGCACACGATATAAAAAATCCGTTCAACGCAGTGATTGGTTTCACCGGCTTACTTGAGGAAAACTTTAACGAATGGGACGATGAAAGAAAACTTGAAGTAATTAATATAGTAAATACTTCAGCAAAAAATCTTTACGAACTTTTGGATAACCTTTTACAATGGTCGCGGTCGCAAAGTGGGGTGATTGAATTTAAACCGCAGAAAATAGCGCTGAAGGATACTTTCAACAATGCAGTTGGTTTATTCAGGGAAACGGCAGATGCTAAAAATATTGAATTGAACTTTACATCTCCGGACAAGGAATTGCTGGTTAATGCTGACAAAAATATGCTCGATGCCATCATGCGTAACCTGATTAGCAATGCACTTAAATTCACCAATACGGGAGGCCAGGTTCATATATTTGCCGAAGCAATTGAAGAATTCGCAATGATTAAAGTTACTGACAATGGTGTTGGAATTAGTTCTGAAATTCAGGAGCAATTATTCAGAATTGACAAGCATACCAGCACCTATGGTACATATAATGAATCAGGTAGTGGATTAGGTCTAATTCTTGTGAAGGAATTTGTTGCAAAACATGGCGGTAAGATTGGTGTAGAAAGTATCAAAGGAAAAGGCAGCACCTTTCATTTCACCCTGCCTTTAATGAATTCGTGATATTTATTTAGTCACCACAATTATTTCAGTACCTGCCAATCCTTCCGATTCCGCTTTTAGTTTTATTTCTCCGGACGTTCCTGAAGGTCGTAAAATAACCAGGCATTTCCCTTTGAAACTGGTAACTTCCGGTTTTCGGAAACTTTTCATGTCCTTTGGATTTCCATTTTCAACGGCAGCCAATTCACCGGCTCCATCAACTTTAAACTTGACATTCAAAACAGCATCCGGAACCAGATTTCCTGCTTCATCGGTTATTTCCACAGTAATATATGAAAGGTCGTTGCGACTGGCTTTTAATTCCATGCGGTCGGCATTCAAACGGATTTTTGCCGGAATGCCGATGGTTTTCAGAATTTTAGTTTCCATTTCTTTTCCGTCCTTCAGCGCAATTGCTTTCAGTTCACCGGCTTCGTAGGGTACCTCAAATGTGGAGGTTAGTTTGGTTTCAGCCAAAACTGCCTTTGTGCCAATCACTTTTCCATTCAATTCCAGCCTGATTTCAGGATAATTTGAATATACGTTTACCTGAAGTTTTTGGCCTTCGCTGCCTGCCCAATTCCAGCTTTGGTGTTCGTCTGGCCAACCCCACATACTTACCAGTTCCTTCATTCCTGAAGGAATGGGCGCGTGGACGGCCATTTCCAGGTTGCTGATTTTCCAAACAACATCTCGGAAATACGACTGTGGTTTTTTGAAACCGCAAATGTCAATGTCGCCGCAATTGGCATTGTACCAAGGCCAGCCCGGCGAGAATTGTGGCTTGGTATCCGGTGTAGCGATCAGAGAATGTCCAATGCCCGCTTCACCCAGATAATCCATCGAAGTCCAGATAAAATCGCCCAAAATGTGC
>CAMDGL010000008.1 GCA_945897845.1 Chitinophaga pinensis
TACAATGACTTATTAAAAAGTGCCAAAATATTGGGAGAAAAGGATCCGTTTTTAGAAACAGTTACGAATCAAATCAATAAACTGGATCCTATTATTATCGGTGAGTCGGGACAGATAAAAGAATATCGGGAAGAAAAGAAATACTCTGACATTGGAGATCCAAAGCATCGTCATATTTCTCAACTTTGTCCGATGTATCCGGGAACTCTTATTAATTCCGATAAACCTGAATGGGTAGAAGCAGTAAAAACAGTTCTTGATTTTAGAGGCAACAATACAACAGGTTGGGCAATGGCACACAGAATGAACGTCCGTGCCAGAACCAAAGAAGCGGAAAAAGCGCACGAAGTCTATTCTAAATTTTTAAAAGAACGCACTCTTCCTAATTTGTGGACCGTTCATCCGCCATTCCAAATAGACGGTAACCTGGGAACCATGGCAGGTGTTGCCGAAATGTTGATTCAAAGTCATGAAGGTTTTATTGAGCTACTGCCCGCCCTTCCAAAAGCATGGGAAACAGGCCTTTTTGATGGCTTAGTAGCTAGAGGTAATTTTGAATTAAACCTAAACTGGGCGAATAGTAAGATTTCTTTTTTGAAAGTTATTTCCAAAAGCGGCGGAAAATGCAGAATTAAATATAAGAATATTGAAGCTGCTCAAATAAAAGATAGTAAAGGTAAAATAGTATCTCAAACAATAAAGTCAGAAAATATGATTGAATTTAATACCAAAAAATTAGGTGAGTATTTTATTGCATTTTGAAAGGAGATAATTCTACTTGCGTAAAAATGTTTCACAATATTTTGTATGAGTAATGGTAGGCATGGTGTTAGATGTCAATGTTTTAGCGGGAATTGCAATTCAATCTGCCACTGCTTATACAATTTACCCTTATATTAATTTACGAAAATTATTGCCTGGCACTTGCGGACTATTCCCTTTTGCCGCTAGCAGTCAACATCTGCAAAGAACCACTGATAAACCGAACGTCATTTTATTGTTGGTCGATGACCTGGGGTGGCGGGATCTGGGCTTTTGGGGTAGTAAATATTTATGAAACACCCAATATTGATAAACTTTCCAGATGTAGGAGAATTATACCGTCTTCCAAAATGGGAAGGAAGTCTGATTGGACCACCACTTTGGAGGTTTTGGGAGGAGTGATTCATCCAAACCATTTAAAATGGGGGCATTTCCGGGAAAGTAATCTATGCTGGCAGAATAATCACCAGGAATTTTTGATAGGTATGGAGGATTCGGCAAAAGGGTACCGCGAATTCCGGTTCGCGGTTGATTTTCGGCGAATCGGAATTCGCGGCACCCGTTCGCTTATTAGTAGGTATTGGAAGTTTAATAATGATTGTGTTTAAATAGTTATATTTACATCAAACTAACGAACCAACAGGGCAAATTTTAATGGATGCAAATTGTGTTTTTTTGTTGCATTCTGGTTTAATTTGAAATCCTTGATTTGATTGTTTCAATTATATATAGTTAATTTAGCCGGGTCTCAAAGATTTTTAAATGAATGTGGAACGCGATTTGGTTGAAGGAGTGAAATTGGGAATGGCCAGTGCTTTCGACCAGTTGTACGAGCTTTATGCCAATAGGCTCTATCATTTTGCATTTTCCATTCTGAAGTCGAAGCAGGATGCCGAAGAGGTTGTACAGAATGCCTTTTTTAAAATATGGGAGAAACGCTACTCCCTTGAAAGCAACACTTCCTTTAAAGCATACATTTTTAAGATTGCCTACCATGTAACCGTCGACCTGCTCAGGGAGCGGCTAAAGGAGAAAAAATACCAGGACAATCTTATCGGAAAGGCCACAGCTAATTTCAATCTGGAGGATTCCATTGACTTCGCTGATCTGTTGAATCAGGTCAATGAGATTGTGAAGGAGTTGCCTCCCCGGAAAAGTGAGATCTATCAGCTGAGCAGGGTCGATCACCTATCCTACGGTGAAATCGCAGAAAAATTGAATATTTCTGTCAAAACAGTGGAGAATGCGATTAATTTTTCAATCCATTTCATCAAGAAAAGATTGGGAGATGATTCGCTTGTCATCCTGTTGTATGCAGCGCTTTTTTTGTGATATACTGTACAATGTCAGTACAATACAATAGTCGTTGAGAGCTTGGTTCGTTCTGCTGAACCTTTTGGAAAATCATTAATTCAAAAAATAATTTAAAATTTAATAAGCTGGGAGGGGGGTAGCTCCTTCTTCTGCGTACTACTTACAAATGGAAAAAATGCCAACCAACCACATACACAGTTTTAACATTTCATTGCTTGTTAAAAAATACCTGAAAGGGACTTGCTCCAACGAAGAGGTACTGGAAATCATTGAGTTTTTCAAAGATCCCAACAATGATAATTTCATGCAGGAAGCGTTTGAATCTCAATGGGATTCGCTCCATGCAGGGCCTCATCATGATGCAGGGGAATCATCCAACAAATTAATGCTGGATCAGATCCTGGATAAATTGCACCATCAGATAAGTTTGCATGAAGAAGAGGTGAAGGTGAAAAGTTTTACCAAAGCGAATTTGATTTCATTGTTTTCAAGAGTAGCCGCAGTTTTGATCTTACCGTTGCTGGTTTATTCGCTGTTTCTCACATCAAGAATAACGAAATCTGGATTGATGGACTCATCAACTCAGGGAGTTTGGCAAACAGTGAAAACTACCCCAGGGATGCAAACAGATCTTTTCCTGCCGGATGGTTCACATGTTTGGTTAAATTCGGGGTCCGAACTAAAATACCAGGTTCCCTTCACCACCGATTTTCGCAAGGTAGAACTGGTTGGAGAGGCCTTTTTTGATGTAACAAAAGACCAGGTACATCCCTTTTTGGTCCAGGCCGGGAGGTTGAACATTGAGGTGAAAGGAACGCGTTTCAATGTGATCAATTACAAGGATGAAAAATCCGGCGAAGTCATTTTGGAATCAGGAAGTGTAAGGATATTCTCGGGCAAATATGCCGATCAAAATACATTGGCTACTGTCAAGCCCGGTGAAAGAGTCCATTATGACTATTTGCACAACAAAATGACCGTCAGTCAGGTGGATTTAAGCAAATACACCTCCTGGAAAGAGGGGTTGCTTATTTTCAAAAACGATCCGATGGATGTGGTTGTCCAGAAACTGAGCAGGTGGTTCAATGTAGAAATTGAACTGCAAAGTCCGGAGCTCAAAAAATATGTCTATACCGCTACCTACAGGGATGAAACACTGGCCCAAATACTGGAGTTGTTAAAGATTTCAGCGCCGATAAAATACTCAATTTCAGACCGCAAGAAAATGGACGATAGTTCATTTTCAAGACGGAAAATCATATTAACCAAACGCAATTAAGCATGCCTATGGGATAACTAAAAAGCAACCATAACCAAAGAAATGAACAAAGGGATGTTGACGCATCCCCTTGTAAATTGAATTCTTTTCATCTGTGACGACAGAAAAGCAAACAGTTAATTTATTGTAAAACCAACCAGAACAAATTTATGAAATTAGAGTTGTTTACCAACCGGAACCTGAAAAATTTTTGGACCGGTAAAAACTTCCTCATTATGCGGATGACCTTATATATCTTACTTCTAAGCGTGGGTCAGATTTTGGCAGTGGAAACCTATTCACAGACTGTCAAAATTAACCTCAATGTATCCAACCAATCTGTGCAGGAGGTACTCAATCAGATACAAAATCAATCCGAATTTTTCTTTATGTTCAACACCCAGATGGTGGATGTGGAAAGAAAAGTAGACCTCAAAGCGGATAATTTGACCATCAATCAGGTACTTCATGATCTTTTTGCAGGCACCGACATTTCCTTTACCGTAGTCGACAGGCAAATTGTACTTTTTTCGACTGCCGCGATGGGAGTTCAGCAAAAGACTACAAAGGTTTCAGGTAAGGTTGTTGACTCCTCCGGGAATACTATTCCAGGCGTTTCAGTAGTGGTAAAAGGAACAACAAATGGAGTTATTACTGATAGTGATGGCAAATTTTCGCTGACAAATATTCCTGAGAATGCAATTTTGCAATATTCTTTTGTGGGAATGAAGACCCAGGAGATGAAGGTTGAAGGCAAATCATCCATAAATGTAGTCATGTCTGAAGAGGCCATCGGCATTGAGGAGGTAGTGGCAGTTGGTTATGGAACACAGAAAAAAGTTAATGTTACGGGTTCAGTGCAAAGCATATCCAGTGAAGCTCTATTGAAAAGAATTGTGCCAAATGCTTCCAGCGCCTTGCAAGGGATGGCAGCCGGTGTTTCCGTTGTGCAGACTTCCGGTTCTCCGGGTACCGACGGAACTGTTATTACCATTCGAGGTAAAGGATCATTAAACTCTTCTTCCTCACCTTTGGTTTTAATTGATGGCGTAGAAGGTAATATGGATAAAATTGACATGAATACGATTGAGACCGTGTCTATTTTAAAAGATGCCGCCTCCTCTTCAATTTACGGATCTAAAGCATCAAACGGTGTAATTTTGATTACAACAAAACGTGCCAAAGCAGGTGATGTAAAAATCTCATACAGTGGCTTTGTTGGAGTTAATACAGCAACAGAGCTTCCTGTTCCCGTTTCAGCTTTGGGATATATGGAACAGGTTAACATTGCCAAAGTGAATTCTAAACAGGCTCTACAATATTCCCAGGCGACCATTGATCAATTCAAAGCATCCGGGCCAGACAACATGACTACTTTTGATACCGATTGGAAGAATTTGGTTATGAAGGACAATGCGCTTACTCACAACCATTCGGTAAGTTTAAGCGGAGGATCTGAAAAGGTGAGATTTTTTGCCAATGGTGGTTATTATTACCAGGATGGGATGATTGCCAATAACGATTACAACCGTAAGACATTGAGAATAAATACAGATGCCGATGTTACGAAATGGATGAAAGTAGGAGTCGATGTAAATATCGTTCAGTCTAATACAATACGGCCAATTGAATCGCCTGAATCACTCATTAGTAAAGCAATTACCTTCGTTCCGGTATTTTCAGGATTAAATAATGATGGCACATTTGGATATGGACAAAACGGTGATAATCCTTATGCAACGGCAACAGCCGGAGGGACATATAATACCGTTGTGCCTCAATTGGGAATAAAAGGATTCGTTGAGATTAATCCTGTGAAAGGATGGGTAACGACAGCCAGTTACAGTAGCAATAGTGTGGAAACCCGAGAGGATTATTTCAGAAGACCATATGACACCTACGAGGGTGGCGTTTTTAAAGTAACAAATCCAACCACTGGTGCCGAAAAACGTGAGAGCTTTAACCGCTTATTATCCAACCAGTTTAACCTCCAGTCTTATATCGAGAAAACAATTAACCAAAATTACTTTAAGGTATTGGCCGGTATTCAAACGGAGGAGAGACTAGGGCACTCAATGAACGCGATGCGCAAAGGATTTTATTATGATGGTTTTGAAGAGATGGATCATGGTGATATCACCACAGTTTCAAATGGAGGAACCAGTTATGAGTATGCCATGTTATCTTACTTTGGTCGTATAAATTACAATTTTAAAGAACGCTATTTGTTGGAATTGAATGGGAGATGGGATAAATCTTCCCGCTTTATGAAAGATTATCAGTTGGGATTTTTCCCTTCAGCAAGTGTTGGGTGGAGAATCTCAGAGGAAACTTTCTTTGAACCACTAAAAAATGTAATTGGAAATCTAAAAGTAAGAGGTTCATACGGGACATTGGGTAACCAGGATATTAGAGGAGATTATTATCCTTATGCAGCAACGCTTTCCAGTGGTTATGGCTATTGGTTCGATAAAGTTCAAGGAACAGGTGTCGCTCAAACTTCTGCTGCCAACGAAAAGATAACCTGGGAAAAATCAACACAAATGGATGTAGGACTGGATGCCTCAATGTTTGAAAATAAATTGGGAATTGCCTTCGATTATTATAGCCGAAACATCAATGATATGCTTCAGCAATTTCCTATCCCTGCATTTGTGGGATTAGGTTCACCGTGGGAAAATGCAGGATCGATGGAGAACAAAGGTTGGGATTTATCCTTGTCTTGGAACGATCACCTTGGCGAAGTAAAATATCGTATTACAGGAACTCTTTCCGATGTGAAAAATAAAGTAACGAATCTTTACGGTAACCAATATATAACAGAAACGATTGTCACTGTAGGAGAATCTATCAATTCATGGTATGGATACGTGGCTCAGGGTTACTTCCAAAATCAGGCAGAAATTGATGCATCTGCGGTTTATGGCAATAAGGCCACTATAACACCCGGATATGTAAAATATAAGGACATCACAGGTCCAAGTGGAGTTCCGGACGGTATTATCAGCAGTTTAGACCGCACCATTATTGGCGATGCAACACCACGTTATGAATATAGTTTGAATTTGGACGCAGAGTGGAAGAATTTTGATTTTTCACTATTTCTTCAAGGCGTTGGCAAGAAAGACATTTACTACAGTGGAAACGGAGCCCGTCCATTTTACATTGGGAGAACAATATTCGAGAGTCAACTGGATTACTGGACACCTGAAAACACCAACGCCGAATTTCCGATTTTGCTGATTGACGGTACTGGCTCTAACCCGAATAACCTTCCATCTACCCAATGGGTAAAAAGCGGCGCATATTTGCGTGTAAAGAATGTTGTATTAGGATATACACTACCAAAAAAGATGTTAAATTCCTATAAATTAGACAATTTACGCGTCTATGTGAGCGGTCAGAATCTGTTTACATTCAGTAATGCATATCAAGGCTATGATCCTGAACAATCTGTAAATAACGGAAGTTTTTATCCGCTGAACAGAACATTAACTTTTGGATTGGATATTCGTTTTTAAAACTCTGGCATTATGAAAAAGTTTATATATAAAGCATCAATATTTTTGGCATTGATAGTAGGGTCGATGTCGTGTGTGAATTTCCTGGACAGGGAACCAATTGATTACTCTACTTCCGGTTTCTATCAATCCGAAGTGGCTATCAAGAACGGACTTGAAGGAGTATATAGTTCATTGTACATCGTTAACTATTATTCCAATCGGCCTATGTATGCAATGATGGATTATTATACTGGATTGGCTTTTGAGCGGACTGAAAATACAACAGTCGGAGCAGGTGGTGCATTGAATTCTTCAAATAGTTATGTTTCTCAGTTTTGGAGTGGTAATTACCTAACCATAGCCCGTGCAAATTCACTGATTTCCGGATCTCTACCTTATATGGATGGGTTGAATGACAAGGCTAAACTTTATATTTTGGAAGCCAGAGTACTTCGTGCTTATGCCTACTACAATCTGATATCAGTTTATGGCGATGTGCCTTTCTTTACAGAACCGATTGTACCCGAGCAATTTAAAGATCCTCGCTCTCCAAAAACTGAAATACTTGACTTTGTACTTACTGAATTGGACGCAGCTGCTGCAGTCTTACCTTGGATAGCAGCTAGCAGAGGCCATGCCGACAAAGCATTTGCACTTGGATTAAAAGCGCGTGCTGCTTTGTTGGGGGGAAGTCTTAATTACGGGGGCAATGGAGCAAACTATTACAAAACAGCTGCTGCAGCTGCCCAATCGGTCATTGGTAATAGAGTTTTGGCTGCTAACCGTAATGATTTGTTTACTATTCCTGGGCAGGCAAAAACAGATGCACGCAACGAGTTGATATTTGAAATGATGTATTCCAATCTGGGATCCACAAAATTTCACATCATGGGATTTGGAGCAGTTTCGCGCAATTACGGCCAAACGGGTATTCATCCAACCCAAATGTTGGCGGATACATACGAATGTATAGATGGGAAACGAATTGATGAATCTCCTTTGTACAATGTCAAAAAACCTTCTGCAAACAGAGATCCACGATTTAACGCAACACTTTGGATGCATGGGGATACTGTAGTAGCTAATACCAGCGGCACTGCTCCTAATGTCAAGTTTGTGCTTGAAGCATACAACAAGACAACCAAATTTTACAATTTCACTACAAATGTATGGGAATCAAAGACAAATGCTGACATCAACAGCGCTGCAGCCTGGGCTAGTTTCGCCAATGCGGGTCTTGGATTTATTACGAAAAAATTCGCTACAGACACAAGCGAACCAATTTCAAAGAGCACGTTTAATATGCCAGTAATGCGATATGCAGAAGTGCTATTGACGTATGCTGAAGCTAAAATTGAGTTGAATGAACTGGATCAATCAGTTTATAATGCGATCAACCTGGTTCGCAACCGCGTTAAAATGCCAAATGTTTCTGCCGACAGAATTGGGAATCGGGATAAAATGCGCCAACTAGTACGCCGTGAACGCAAAGTGGAATTAATCTTTGAAGGTCTTCATTTTGTTGATATGAGAAGATGGCAAATCGGAGATCTGGAAAATGCAGGTCCAAGCTATGGTTTTCCGATCGCTTTATCCAATGATGCTGTAACAGGAAATATTACTTCGGGTGGATATGCCGATGCTACATCCGACATGATTCCTAATTTCAAAATAGATGCCCGGCGTGATTTAAATGATATCCCTAGTTATGAAAACTTTAAAACAAAGCTTAAAGTAAGGGATGTAAGCAGATTCTGGGATGCTAAATTTGCTTTGTGGCCAATTCCACAGACAGAAATGGATAGAGACCCTGGCCTGATTCAAAATGCTGGTTATTAAGCATTATTTATTTGGATTTGTTGGTTAAGTTTAGTTTAGTTAGTTCAAATCCCGATGGTTTCGGCCTTCGGGATTTACTTTAAGACTCTTCTATTTTAAATGGTTCTTTTCAAGGCAATTGAATTTATCAAATATCGAATTCAATCAATTAACCTATTTGCTGAAATCAAAAATCAATTGCACAACCGTGCTTTAATTCAACCATACATTCCACTTAAAAATATTTAAATGCAATAACCATGATAGTATGTACAGTCCAACCTAAAAAGGTAGCAGGGATATTCATGGCAACCTTTAACAATCAAAATATAAGGGCCTCAGTGAATCATTTATACATCCTGTTGGTTATGCTACTGACTCTGCAGCAGGCCACATTGTCGTATGGTCAGAATAATTTAGTTAAAGAGTTGCGGTGCGAGTATCATGTAAACCCTGTTGGCATTGATATTGAGAAACCCCGCATGAGCTGGCAGATTCAATCGGACGATGTAAACGTAAAACAACTGGCCTACGAAATAAGGGTTGCTGATTTACCTGAAAACCTGAATAAAAGAAACCATTTAATCTGGTGGTCTGGAAAGGTAAAAAGCGACAATTCAGTAAATGTTGAGTACGAAGGTCCTGTGATGAAATCGATGCAGCGTGTGTACTGGCAAGTCAGGATTTGGGACAATTTGAACAATGTAACCGACTGGAGCGAGCCGGCATTTTGGGAAACCGGTATATTAGAGGCCAAACTTTGGAAGGCATTGTGGATTACTGTTAAAGACGAAATTGATGGGAAAGGGAAGTGGGCTGCACAATACTACAGGAAAGAGTTTTCACTGACAAAAAGAATTAAATCGGCCAGAATATACACCACTTCATTGGGCCTGAATCAACTTTTTTTGAATGGCAAAAAAGTGGGTGATCAGTATTTTAACCCTGGTTGGACAAGCTACCATAAAAGATTGCAATATCAAACTTACGATGTAACCGGGATGCTTCAGGAGAAAAATGCCATCGGGGTAATCTTGGCGGATGGCTGGTTTCGCGGTAAAATCGGATACCATTTACCCCACAGTTATTATGGCAACCAACTGGGACTTTTGCTTCAGCTTAAAGTGGAATATACAGATGGAACCAGCGAAACACTACGTACCGATACGAGCTGGAAATTCAGCAGTGGGGCAATTCTGGAATCAAACATTTACGATGGCGAATTGTACGATGCCCGACTTGAAATGGACGATTGGAGTATGCCTGGTTTTGACGGGAAGGCATGGAAAGAAACGGTTTTGCTCGACTATCCAAAAGATAAACTGATTGCGCCGCAAGGGGTTCCAGTTAAAGCCATTGAAGAAATTAAACCGGCAAAACTATTTATTACTCCAAGAGGTGAGACTGTAATAGATATGGGGCAGAACATGGTAGGCTGGCTCCGGATAAAGGTAAAAGGAGAAAAGGGAGATACAGTAAAAATCAGTTTTTCTGAAGTTTTGGACAAAGACGGAAACTTTTACACAGAAAACCTTCGCTCGGCAAAAGCCACAAATACCTACATTCTAAAAGGTGGAGCGAAAGAAATTTACGAGCCGTTTTTTACCTTTTTTGGTTTTCAGTTTGCGAAGCTTGAAGGATTCAGTACACCTCCTGAAATAAGTCAGTTTTCCGGAATTGTTATCCATTCTGAAATGGCTCCTACCGGTAATTTCAGTTGCTCCGATTCGTTGATTAACCAGTTGCAAAGTAACATCAGGTGGGGGCAGAAGGATAATTTTCTCGATGTACCCACAGATTGCCCACAGCGAGACGAACGCCTTGGCTGGACCGGCGATGCTCAGGTTTTCAGTATGACTGCCGCTTTCAATTACGATGTTGCAGCTTTTTATACGAAGTGGGCAAAAGATATTGCTGCCGACCAGCTTTCGAGCGGAAAAGTTACAGATGTGGTGCCCGATGTTCTGGAAGGTGATGGTGGTTCAACTGCCTGGTCGGATGTGGCAATCATTATCCCCTGGACGGTGTACCGTGTTTATGGAGATAAGAGGATTCTCAAAGAGCAGTATCCAAGTATGAAAGCATGGGTGGATTACATGCACGGACGAGCTGGTACTGATAATCTGTGGGATGGCGACAACCATTACGGCGACCACCTGGCATTCGGAAGCAACCGAAACGATTACAAAGGGGCAACTACTGAAAAAGATTTGATAGCCACAGCCTATTACTACCATTCAACAAAATTATTGGTAAAAATTGCACGGATACTCGGGAAAGATGAGGATGCCCAATGGTATGAATCGCTGGCCCCAAAAATTAAAAAAGCATTTGCCGATGAATTTATAACTGCCAACGGAAGGCTTGTTTCACACACGCAAACTGCTTATTCTCTATCCCTTTATTTTGGTTTAGTCCCTGAAAATCTGATGGATAAAGCTGCCAGCTATTTGGCAAACGATGTTCAGAAATTCGGGCACCTGACCACCGGTTTTGTAGGAACTCCATTGTTGTGCAGTACACTGTCTGAAATTGGCCGCGACGATTTGGCTTTCATGCTGTTGACCCGAAAGGAATACCCATCGTGGTTGTATCCTGTTACCAAAGGGGCGACTACCATTTGGGAACGCTGGGACGGAATAAAACCCGATGGCACTTTTCAGGACCCCGTAATGAACAGTTTTAATCATTATGCCTACGGGGCAATTGGAGAATGGCTTTACAGTCATGTTGCCGGAATTCGTGTGGATGAGGAAAATCCAGGATACAAGCATTTCTTTTTAAATCCTCACCCCGGAGGTGGTTTAACTTATGCCAATGCCGATTTTTTGTCGATGTACGGGAAAATTACATCTGCCTGGGAGACTAAGGGAAATGCCATGGTCTATTCCTGCACTGTTCCTCCAAATACAACGGCAACGGTTTGTTTTGATGGCACAAATTCAATGGATGTACGATTCAATAATCAGCTGCTTTCAGACAATGAATCCATAAAAACATTCGAAGAAAAGGGGAATTTAAGAATTGAAATAGGAAGTGGCACCTATGTTTTTAACATCCAATTAAAGAATTAAAATCAGTTATTAATACTGAACTTCAGAAAAAGACCTATTCCCTTTTCTGAGGTTTATTGAAAAACACAGGATATGAACCGAAAGAATTTTATTGAATTAATGGTTGGAAGCGGAGCTTTAATCTCTGCTCCTTTGATAAGTATTCAATCGTTTGCCCAAACCGAAAAGGGAGGGAAAAAAGTACCCGGAGGCATAGAGGAACTAAAAGCGGATGTGATTATTGCCGGTGGCGGTGTGGGAGGTTGTGCGGCTGCAATGAGTGCTTTGCGCAACGGATTGAAAGTAATCATGACCGAAGAAACGGATTGGATTGGTGGTCAGCTAACACAGCAAGGCGTTCCGCCCGATGAACACCAATGGATTGAAGAATATGGTGCCACTCAGCTTTACCGCGATTTCAGAACAGCCATCCGGAAATTTTATAAAACGTATTATCCGGTTACAGAGGAGGCATTATCAATCGAAAATTTTAATCCGGGCAGTGGAAACGTATCCCGCATCGGGCATGAGCCACGTGTTTCGCTTGCTATTTTGAATCAGATGTTTGCACCTTACATTGCAGCAGGGAGATTATTGATTTTAACCGAAAGCAAAATTATTTCGGCTGAGAAAAGTGGGACACAGGTAAAATCATTACACACCGTAATGCTTCGTACTCATACTGATTACATACTATCTGCTCCCTATTTTATAGATGCAACAGAGCTTGGCGAATTGCTGCCATTAACAGGTACGGCCTTCGTAACTGGTTCGGAGTCAAAAAAAGAAACCGGTGAATTACATGCACTCGATGTTGCCGATCCTGACAACAATCAGTCGTTTACGGTTTGTTTTGCCATCGACTATTTGCCTGGCGAAAACCATACCATTCAAAAACCGGAACAATACGAGCATTGGCGAACTTATCATCCAAAAATGACCCCGCCCTGGCCAGCCAAACAACTAAGTTTGTTTTATTCTTCACCTTTTAAACCGGAAGAACCCAAAGAACTTGGATTTAATCCTGAAGCAAAAAGCACAGCGCCACTGCTCAATTTGTGGACCTACCGCCGGATTATTCATAAAAATAATTTCAGACCAGGATTCTTCTCCAGCGATATTACCATTGTCAACTGGCCTCAAAACGATTATTACAATGGGAACCTGATTGGAGTAAGTGAGAAAGAATTTAAAGCACAGGTGGAACAAGCCAAACAGCTCAGTTTGTCTTTGTTGTATTGGATGCAGAGCGAAGCGCCGCGCCCCGATGGCGGGAGAGGCTGGCCTGGAATCAGGTTGCGAAAAGATGTGCTTGGCACCGAAGATGGTCTTGCAAAATATCCTTACATCCGTGAATCGCGCCGGATAAAAGCATTGTTTACAATTCTTGAAGAACATGTTGGAAAGGAAAACCGTGAATTGGTTGCGAATCCTGAAGAGGCAAAAAAAGCAGCTGTTTTCACCGATAGTGTGGGCGTAGGTTACTATCCCATCGATTTACACCCATCCAACAAAGGGCTAAACCAACTGAATTTGCAGGTGCTTCAGTTTCAAATACCACTTGGCGCTTTAATTCCGCAGGAAACTGAAAACCTGTTGCCTGCCTGCAAAAACATCGGAACCACTCATATTACAAATGGTTGTTACCGTTTGCATCCCGTGGAATGGAACATCGGCGAATCGGTTGGAATACTTGTAGCTTATGCCATTCAGAAAAAGCTAACACCCCGTGAAATTCATGCTGATTCCAACTTATTGAGAGATTTTCAGCAATTAATTCGATCGCAGGGAGTTGAAACGCAATGGCCTGAAGATTCTTCCAAATAATGAATAACCAATAATTATCAAATTAATGAAGCGTAGAGATTTTTTAGGATTGGCAAATACAGCAGCCATCGGAATTACAATAGTACCATCCAATGTTTTGGGAAAAACTTTTGGATATGTTTCGCCAAGTGATAAGTTGAATATCGCAGGAATCGGTATTGGTGGAATGGGCAGAAATAATCTTAGGAACATGAGCGGGGAAAATATTGTTGCCCTTTGCGATGTGGATTGGGATTACGCCGGACGAACATTTAACGATTATCCAAAAGCCCGGAAATTTAAGGATTGGCGGGTGATGTTCGACGAATTCGGAAAATCAATCGATGCGGTAATGGTGGCAACACCCGACCATTCCCATGCCGCTGTTACTGCACATGCTATAACGTTGGGCAAACATGTTTATACACAAAAACCGCTGACACACTCTGTGTACGAATCGCGCTTATTAACCCGGCTGGCCGAAAAATACAAAGTCGCCACACAAATGGGAAATCAGGGAAATTCGGGCGACGATATTCGAAGAGTAAGTGAATGGATATGGGCCGGAACAATAGGGGAAATAAAGGAAGTTCATGCCTGGACCGACCGACCCATCTGGCCACAGGGATTAAACAAACCATCTGAGCAAATGGCTGTGCCCGAAAATCTGGATTGGGATTTATTTTTGGGGCCGGCTGCATACCGTCCTTACCACTCAACTTATACGCCTTGGAACTGGCGCGGTTGGTGGGATTTTGGTACCGGCGCTCTTGGCGACATGGGATGCCATGTCCTCGACCCTGTTTTCCTGGCTCTGAATCTGAAATATCCCTCCAAAGTTGAAGCAAGTTCAACCCTGATTAATACAGAGAGTGCACCTCATGCGTCAATTGTGGAATATACATTTCCAGCCCGCAAAAATATGCCCTACTTGGCAATGCCTGAGGTAAAAGTTACCTGGTACGATGGGGGCATGCTTCCTAAACGGCCTGCCGGACTTCCTGATGGTGCGATTCTGGGCAAGAACAGTGGAGGCGGATTGCTTTTTGTGGGTACGAAAGGCTCCATTATGACCAGCTACTACGGTATGGAACCAACACTGCTGCCGTTTTCGAAGATGGATGATTTTAAAGAACCAACACCAACGATTCCACGCATCCCAGGATCTGAAGAAGGACCTTGGAAAGGTGCCCATGAGCGGGATTGGATTCGTGCCGCTAAAGAGCCTGCTGAAAACAGGAAAGAAGCTAGTGCCAATTTTGAGTACTCAGGGCCATTCAACGAAATGGTGGTGATGGGTGTGCTGGCCATTCGGTTGCAAGAGCTCAAACGTCCGTTGTTATGGGATGGCGAAAAAATGCAATTCACAAACATTTCAGATACAGATACCTTGAAAATATTAAGCGTTAACGATTTTAAAGTAGTAGATGGTGACCCGAGATTTGACCGAAAATATGAAGAATTCAATGCCAAACAGATTGCGGGTGAATGGATAAAGCATACTTACAGAAATGGATGGTCACTGCCAGATATGCCAGTATGACATTTCTCTGAGATTTGAATTAAAATGTTTGAAACTATTTGATTTACTAATCTTTATAATCTACTATACTATTTTCAATATGAAAAAGGGAATAATTATTTTACCAGTGCTGATTCTTGTATTCTTTTGGAATTTCAGCTTAGCCGAAAAGCCACAGAAATCAGGATGGAATCTGGCCATCCAATCTTACACATTTCACAAGTTCAGTTTGAAGGAAAGTATTGTGAAAGCCAACCTTACAGGGATAAAAAATGTGGAAGCATTTTACAACCAACCACTTGGAGAGGGACTCGAAGGAACTTTGCTGACGATGGATGAAGCAACTCAAAAACAGTTAACTGCCTATGCGAAATCGCAGAAAGTAAAAATTGTGGCAACAGGTGTTGTTTCAAATAAAAAACGAGATGATTGGGAAAAAATCTTCCAACTCGCTTCGTCGATGGGAATTGAGATTATTACCTGCGAGCCGAAATATGAAGATTTAAAATATGTTGACGAGTTAGCCAACAAATATAAAATTGATGTTGCCATTCACAATCATCCCAAACCATCCGACTACTGGAATCCCGATTTATTCCTCGAAAATGTAAAAGGTCTGAGTGAAAGAATCGGCGGTTGCGCCGATATCGGTCATTGGAAAAGAATGGGCATTGACCCGGTTGAAGGTCTGAAAAATTATGGCACCCGGTTGAAAGTCGTTCATCTGAAAGACATTGAAGCGAAACAAGAAGGGAAAGATTACCAGGATGATGTGGTTTTAGGAAAAGGAATTATTGAAATTAATTCAATTTTTAAAGAACTTAAAAACCAGAAATTCAAAGGACTTTTTGCAATCGAATTCGAAGGCGACCAGCAAACGCTGATGGCAGATGTGGAAAAATACGTTCATTTTTTTAACAAAAGTGTAACTGAACTATTTAATAATCAGAAGTAAAAAATAATTCGAATGAAACGCAAACTAACCTATTTGGCTGCTGTACTCGTTTTGGTACTAACCGGTTGTAAAACAACAGATAATCAGCTTTCGCAACAGGAAAAAAACGAGGGATGGGAATTGCTTTTTAACGGAACAAATCTCAATGGCTGGCACGATTACAACGGCGACAGTTTAACCGGACCCTGGAGTGTTGAAAATGGTACAATTAAAGCCGAAGGACATGGCGACGACCTGAATGGCTACATTGTAACCGAAAAAAAATACGACAATTTTATCCTTTCGTGGGACTGGAGAATTTCGAAAGGAGGAAACAGCGGCATGTTGTACCATGTGGTACAAGACAAAAAATACGAAGTGCCCTATTTAACCGGCCCTGAATACCAGATAATCGACGACATTAATTTTCCGCAGCCGCTGGAAGAATGGCAAAAATGCGCAGCCGATTATGCTATGTATCTACCGGATAAAGCCAAAATGAAAGTTAATCCCGCCGGAGAATGGAATACTTCAAAAATTGTTTTCGATAACGGCGAAGTCGAATACTGGATAAACGGCAAAAGAATTATTGCCTTCGAAGCCTGGACCACCGACTGGTACTCCCGCAAGGCAGCAGGGAAATGGAAAAATGCACCCGATTACGGGCTGAGCCCTACAGGTGTAATTTGTCTGCAGGACCACGGATACCCAGCCTGGTTTAAGAACATCAAAATCAAAGTACTCGAAAAAAAGATGAAGGAAGAATGACTATTCCACGGAACATCAACCGATGCGTGAAGAGGTGTTGAATCAGACTCATTTCCAAGGGTAGGATGGAAAGTGGCTGACAAGGAATTAATCGTGATGGCTCAGAATGGAAATATCCCAGCCGGGGCCGAGCGTTCAGGGTACTGATTGCAAAAAGCAAATATTCGGTTTACAAAGATTTTGGTGAATCACCCAGAGGTCATATCCTGTTACAGGGCCACAATGGGGATGTTGCTTTTAAGGGAATAAAAATCAGGCACTGGTAATTTGATTTGGCATTGTTTGGAAAAATTGATAAAACAACGATTTTTCACCAATAATAATTTCAATTTCAGTATGTTATCAATAAAACAACAAATAGCAATCCTCATTGTTCTGGTGCCTCTTTTTTCGATTGCTCAAGCTGATGAGCTGAACGTACTTGGGAACAGCCAAAAATTTGAGATTGCCAAAACTAGCCTGTTCAATCATTACTCCGAAAAGGCATTTTATTTTCTCGAAAAAAGGGAAAAAGAAATAGCACAGTTGAATACGCTTGACGATTGGCAGGAGCGACAACAAAAAGTAAAGGAAATTTTGAACAAATCCGTTGGGCCTTTTCCTGCAAAGACTCCGTTAAATGTTATGATTACCGGAACAGTTCAAAAACCAGAATATCGAATTGAGAAAATCGTATTCGAATCTCAACCTCGGTTTTATGTAACCTCAACCTTATTTATTCCCAATCATCTGAAAGGAAAAACTGCTGCCATAATTTTCACCAGTGGACATGCACAGGAGGCATTTCGCTGGCCCGACTATCAGCAGGTAATTTTAAATTTAGTAGAAAAAGGATTTATCGTTTTTGCTTTCGACCCCATTGGGCAAGGCGAAAGAGTTCAGTATTGGAACAGCGAAATGCAGAAATCGGATGTGGGGGACGCTGTTTTTGAACACTCGTATGTGGGTGCACAATGTATTTTAGCCGGGAGCTCGTTGGTGCGTTACATGATTTGGGACGGAATCAGGGCGGTTGATTATCTTCTGACTCGCGAAGAGGTTGACCCGAAACGAATTGGCATCACCGGTCATTCAGGCGGCGGAACACAAGCTGCCTATATTGCCGCTTTCGACGAACGGATACTCGCAGTAGCTCCAGAGTGTTACATTACCAGCTCGAAACGGCTTTGGGAAGGAGTGGGCCCGCAGGATGCCGAACAAAATCTTTTTCACGGAATTGCCAACGGTATCGATATGGCGGATCTGCTTGAAATACGTGCACCAAAACCTGCCTTACAAATTACGACAACCAGAGATTTCTTCCCGATTCAGGGTGCCATTGAAACAGAAAATGAGGTTAGAAGAATTTATCAGGCTTACGGAAAAGAAGAAAATTTTAGCCGGGTTGAAGATGATGCGCCACACAGCGTTACGAAGAAAAACCGCGAAGCCAGAAATGCATTTTTCCAACGTCAGCTTGGAAACCCTGGTTTGTCTGACGACAGGGAAATTGAAATGCTGACCGAAACAGATTTACAAATTACAAAGACCGGCCAGGTAAGTTCGTCACTAGGAGGCGAAACGGTTTATTCGCTCAACAGAAAGGAGGCAATGAATCACATCGGACGGTTATCCATTTCAAGAAAATACAGTGAAAACCACACCAAAAATTGCGTTGTTTCGGCAAAAAATCTCTCAGGATATATTGAACCTGCCAAACCGGTTGAATCGGTTTTCACCGGAAGAGTGCAACGAAGCGGTTATTCCATTGAAAAACACTATTTAAAAGGCGAAGGGAATTATCCAATTCCATTTTTGTTATTTCTGCCTGCAAAAACCAACGGAGATCCGATTCTCTACCTTAATCCTTCAGGCAAGGAAAAACAGGCGGCAAGCGGAGGCGAGATAGAACAACTCATAATCGCCGGGCATCCAGTTCTTGCTGCCGATTTGGCTGGCTTTGGTGAAATGGGTCCCAACCTTACACTTTTTGGCGATTTCGGTTCCAACCTGGGCAGAATCTCTTTTAAACACTGGTTTGGTCCGGTCCAGACAGCACAAAGTCAGGTTGGTGTACATGCGGCCGACATCAACCGGTTAGTCCTGTTTTTGAAGCAACGCTTTGATTCTCAATCCAGCGAAATTTTGGGAATTGCCCTGGATGATTATTGTCCCGGCTTAATTCACGCTGCTTCGTTTGGAGAGCATTTCGCCGGGATAGCCCTGATTGACCCATTGATTTCATATTGTTCAATCGTAACCAATGCCTATTACAAGGCCGTTTTTTTACCTCCATTTGTTGCTGGCGCTCTATCAGGGTACGATTTGCCCGACCTTTTGGCCTCATTTGCTCCCCGAAAATTATTGCTCGTAAATGTCAGAAACCAAATGAAAAACAAGGTGTTAAATCCTGAATCAGCATCTGATTTGCAGTTTGTAAAAGATACTTATTGTAAAACCAAAGCACCACAAAATCTGACCATTGTTCATTCGGGTATTCGTCAGAATGTTGGTGAAATTTTGTCGGGATGGATGGATTAATTCATTACCAATGAGATGAAATCTAATGAATAAAAAAGAGCTGAATATGACTGAACTAATAAACGGAAGAAGAAAATTTATACAAAGCACTGCCTTGGGAACTGCAGCAATTTCAATAGGGTCAGTACTTCCCGGATTCTCAGCTGAAAGTTACCGAAGGATTATCGGAGCAAATGAGAAAATCCGGGTCTCCATCATGGGCGTAAATTCACGGGGACTTGCGTTGGCTCAGAATTTTGCTTATCAGAAAGAATGCGATTTATTGCACGTTTGCGATGTTGATTCACGGGCCATGGATAAATGTATCTCAAAAGTTCAGGCGGTTCAGGGATTTAAACCAACCGGTTACCCCGATTTCCGTAAATCGTTGGAAGATAAGGATATTGATTTAATGGTTATAGCAACGCCCGATCATTGGCATGCACCTGCAGCATTGCTGGCCATGCAAGCCGGGAAACATGTTTACCTGGAGAAACCTGCCAGTCACAATCCTCATGAAGGTGAATTGCTGATTAAAGCTGCTTCCAGGTATGAGAAATCAGTTCAAATGGGAAATCAACGCCGTTCGTGGCCAAATGTTATTCAGGCAATAAATGAATTAAAAGGAGGAATTATTGGTCGTCCCTATTTCGGAAAAGGTTGGTACACCAACAATCGCGGGCCAATTGGAATTGGAAAGGAAGTAGCTGTCCCTGAATGGCTCAACTGGGACCTCTGGCAGGGACCAGCTCCGCGAAAAGCCTACAAAGACAATATTGTTCATTACAACTGGCACTGGCGATGGCACTGGGGTTTAGGTGAAGCATTGAACAACGGAACCCACATGATCGACCTTTTACGATGGGGGCTGGATGTTGATTTTCCGGTGAAAGTAAGTTCAAACGGAGGGCGTTACCGCTACCAGGATGATTGGGAAACACCAGATACACAAGTTATAAATCTTGATTTTAGAAAAGGGGTAACAATGACCTGGGAGGGAAGAAGTTGTAATGGCAAAAATATTGAAGGCAGCTCGGTGGGTGTAATTTTCTATGGTGAAAATGGGAGTCTGGTCATTTCAGGAGGCAATGAATACAAGGTTTACGACTTGAATAACAACTTGGTAAAAGAGGTAAATGATGCAACGAATGTTGATCCTAGAGATGCTGCGAATCCGGCAGGTCAGCTTGATGCATTACACATTCAGAACTTGTTTGGCAATATCAAGAATGGCGAAAATCTGAAAGCAGATATTGACTCGGGTCATAAAAGTACCTTGTTGGTACAATTGGGAACAATAGCGCAAAGGGTGGGGCATTCACTGGAAATAAATTATGAAAACGGTCACTTTATAGGCGATAAAGAAGCGCAAAAGCTGTGGTCGCGAGAGTATGAAAAAGGTTGGGAACTTAGTTGAATAATATTCATAGATATCCAGATGGAAAAAATTAACAGAAGAGACTTTCTAAGCAATGGTGCCAAGCTGGTTACAGCAGCTTCGGCTTTCCCACTCTATTCGTTTACAGGTGAAAAAACAAATGCCGGAGGCGTTAAAAAAAGAGTTGCCATCATTGGAACCGGCAACCGCGGAACAAGAACCTGGGGAGTTCCTGTAGTTAAAGAACTTAGCAACTATGTTGAATTTGTTGGCTTGTGTGACATTAACCGCAAACGAATCGAAGTCGCTAAGAAAATGATGGAAATTAAGGTGAAGTCATACCTTTCAATAGACTTCGAATTGATGATTGAAGAAACGAAACCTGAAGTTGTCATTGTAACGACCACCGACAGTTTCCATTGGAAATACATTGTTAGAGCTCTGGAACTTGGGTGCGATGTAATTTCTGAAAAGCCAATTGCAACAGAAGCCGCACAATGTCAGCAAATTGTTGATGCTGAAAAACGGTCAGGTAAAAAAGTATATGTCGGGTTCAATGTCAGGTACATGAATTCGTCGGTTGAAATGAAAAAGATTTTAATGTCGGGTGAATTGGGCAAAATCATTTCAATTGATTATCAGGAAAATTTGAATACTTCGCATGGTGCTGATTATTTCAGGCGGTGGCACGGAAAAATTAAATATTCAGGCTCACTGCTTGTACACAAGGCCTCCCATCAGTTCGATTTAATTAACTGGCTCATCGATGCTGAACCAGTAGATGTTCAGGCCATTGGGAAAGTAGCCTTTTATGGTAGCAACAATGGTTTTCGTGCACGTAATTGCCGTAATTGCTCCTTTACCAAAGAATGTAAATTCTACTGGGATATAAATACCTCGGAGTTTGATGTGAACATGTATGCCAATTGCGAAGATGTCGATGGATATTACCGCGACGGATGCGTTTGGGACACTGAAATTGACAGCTTTGATACCAGTTCAGTACTTGTAAATTACAACAATGGCACTCAAATGAGTTTTTCCATGAATGCTTTTCTTCCTTTTGAGGGCCAATTTATTTGTTTTTCAGGTGAATACGGCAGACTTGAAGTTCGGTTGAACGATCAGCAATCATGGGAAGTTCCCGGGCAGGCCGAATTCAGGCTTTCAAGCGACATGAAAACCAGCAGGTATTGGACAGTAAATGCAACGGAAGGCGGACATGGCGGAGCCGACGGGCGAATTCGGGAACGAATGTTTTTGCCTGAATCTGCCGATCCACTGGGACAGACAGCCGGAAGCAGGGCAGGAGTATTGTCGAGCCTCATTGGAATTGCTGCCAGAAAGTCGATTGAGACAGGACAAAAAGTATTAATTGCCGATCTCATAACTTTCCCGGGTGAGAAGTAAGGAGTTTAGGTACAAAATCAAAATTTAAAACGAATAAGCTAGCTATGAAGAAAAAGATGGAAGTCGTAAATGCAGGTTCTGTATCTAATCGGAACACCATTTTATCGATCATGATCATTGCGTTGTTGTTTTTTATTTTCGGGTTTACAACCTGGATCAATGCCATTTTAATTCCCTATTTTAAAATCTCCTGTGAGTTAAATACCGCACAATCACTATTGGTTGCCTTTGCCTTTTATATTGCCTATTTCGTTATGGCTATACCTGCTGCTCATTTACTTGAGCGAGTTGGATTCAAAAGGGGGATTATGATTGGGTTCTGGATCATGTCATTGGGAGCACTTATTTTTATACCGGCAGCTCTGACCCGAACATATGGTATTTTCCTTTTTGGCTTGTTTTCGATTGGAACTGGCCTGGCAATTCTGCAACCAGCTGCGAATACTTACATCACCATGATTGGGTCAAAAGAAAGAGCAGCTCAGCGAATAAGCATTATGGGAGTTTTTAACAAAACTGCCGGAATAATAGCTCCACTCCTGTTAGCAGCCGCCTTACTCAGACCAACTGATACGGAACTTTTCAGGCAGTTGCCCTTGATGGACGAATTATCCAAAAATGCAGCGCTGGATGAATTAATCCGGCGTGTAATTGTCCCTTATAGTGTCATGGCAATCGTCCTCTTTGGTCTTGGCTTGTTTATTCGGTTTTCCGTTCTTCCTGAAATTGATACCAATACTGAAAGTAAGACAGAGGCTGATGCAAATTCGGGCAAAACCAGTATCATGCATTTCCCATATCTTATTCTGGGTGGGTTGGCTATATTTCTTCATGTGGGATCACAGGTTGTAGGGATTAACACCATAATCGGTTATGCACAATCATTGGGCTTGCCTTTGCTTGAAGCAAAAATTTTTCCATCATATATTCTGGGCGTTACCATGTTTGGGTTTTTATCAGGAATCGTGTTGATCCCTAAATTCATCAACCACCTGAACATCCTGCGTATTTGCACCACTTCTGCATTGGTTTTTACACTGCTGTTTTTTATCGTGCATGGACAGGTCACTTTTTTAGGCCATACAGCTGATATTTCAATCTGGATTCTGGTGCTGTTAGGACTTTCAAATTCACTGATGTATTCAACCATTTGGCCTTTGGCGCTCAACGGACTCGGCAGGTTTACCAAAATGGGAGGATCGATCCTGGTGATGGGATTAAGTGGAAGCGCTGTTGTGCCGCTGATTTATGGATATTTTGCCGATGTGTACAATCCCCAAATTGCATACTGGGTAATATTTCCATGCTATATTTATCTGGTTTATTATGCGTATTATGGTTATAAGGTAAAAAAATGGGGTTTTTAAAATTAATCGACAAAGATTCAACAACTTAAAATTCAAACAAGTAATCCAAATGAAAAATTTGAAACTTATTTTTGTGATTGTTCTTTTTCTGCCAATTGCTGGTAGTGCACAGGCACAAGATTGGGCGGGTCTAAACCGTTACCGGAGTGCGAATGAAAAACTGGCAGCAGTTGATTCAGGTGTAAAGCGTGTGGTATTCATGGGGAATTCCATAACCGATGGTTGGTCTAAATTCTGGCCTGATTTTTTTTCAGGAAAACCCTATATAAACAGGGGTATCAGTGGACAAACAACTCCTCAAATGTTGATTCG
Organism: Chitinophaga pinensis; assembly: GCA_945897845.1. Lineage (GTDB taxonomy): Bacteria > Bacteroidota > Bacteroidia > Bacteroidales > Prolixibacteraceae > Aquipluma. The sequence continues at coordinate 23,705 of CAMDGL010000008.1, forward strand.
GTTCAGGGCCGATGTAATTAATCTCAAACCATCATTGGTGATTATTTTAGCTGGGACCAACGATATTGCCGGCAACACAGGGCCGTCTACACTTGAAATGATCCTTGACAATCTTATCTCAATGGCTGAACTGGCAAGAGCAAATAACATCCATGTTATACTATCTTCCGTATTGCCGGTTTTTGACTATCCTTGGAAGCCAGGTCTTGAGCCAGCAGAAAAGATTGTAGCGCTCAATAAAATGATTAAAAATTATGCAGATAAAAACGGAATGACCTATCTCGATTATTTTACAGCAATGGTTGATGAACGAAAAGGTTTAAAAAATGAATACACGACAGATGGAGTTCATCCCAATAAAGCAGGATATTCGATTATGGCGCCCCTGGCAGAAGAAGCAATAAAAATAGCATTGCACCAGCACTAAAACTATCATCCATGATGAATTCAGAGCATGAAACTTTTAAGATAATTAATGCACAGATTGTAACGCCATTTCAACTTATCAGGAACGGGACGGTCCTGGTACGTCATGGTTTGATCGAAGTTGTAACTGAAGGATTTTTGGAAATACCTGAAGCCAAAACGATTGATGCAAAAGGGATGTTCATTGCTCCCGGGTTGATCGACAACCAGGTGAATGGTTTTGCAGGTGTTTCATTTTCTTTGGGCGGAGGCGATTTGACAGAAGAGGGTATTGCAAGAGCCACCAGGGAACTTTGGAAAACCGGGGTGACTACTTACTTACCTACGCTTACGACCAATAGCCAAAAAATGATGCTGAATAACCTGCGGATTTTAAACAAGGCTATGGCGAATGAAGAATTGGCAGGTTCAATTCCGGGATTTCATTTGGAAGGGCCCTACATTAATCCGGAGGATGGATACCGCGGAGCGCACCCTATCCAGTTTGTACGTTTGCCCGAGTGGGTAGAATTTTTGGAGTTGTACGAAGCATCTGGGCGGCACATTTTACAAATAACGCTGGCTCCTGAGATGGCAGGAGCACTTGACTTTATCTCCAGGTGTGATGAGATGGGTGTAGTCATTGCTCTGGGCCATCACAATGCGCCAACTGAAATCGTAACTGCCGCGATCGACAGGGGTGCGAAAATCGCCACTCATTTGGGCAATGGTGCGGCCAACATGATCAACCGTCACCACAATCCTTTCTGGTCGCAATTGGCCGACGACCGCCTGCACATCAGCATCATCTGCGACAGTTTTCACCTGCTTCCTGAAGAAATTAGGGTTTTTTACAAAGTGAAAGGTGTTGCGAAAATTATTTTGACATCGGATGTGACCAGTTTTGCAACCTTGGAGCCAGGGATGTACCAGACGCAGACTGGCGAAACGATTGAATTGAGAGAAGACGGATTGCTCCACTATCCGGCACAAAAATGTCTGTACGGATCGGCTTCACCTCTGACCAAAAGCATCGAGTACATTGTACAAGTAACCGATTGTTCGTTGGCAGAAGCCATTCAGATGGCCAGTTCAAATACGGCCAAATTGCTTGGATTAAACGACCGGGGAAAAGTAGAACCCGGACTTCGTGCCGATCTGATTCTATTTTCACTCAAATATTCAAAAATATCGATTCATAAAACTTTTGTGAAAGGCAAAATAGTTTATGAATCAAGCTATTAATCAAATTATAAAAAATTATGTTACAGGAAAATTACGCTTTTCATGCAGACAGACTACATGTAAAGATTTATAATGAAAAAAGAGATATGGGGATGGCTGCAGCTGATTTTGTAGCAAAACACATACAGGATGCTATTCAGCAAAAAGGAACAGCCAATCTGATTCTGGCAACCGGTGCGTCCCAGTTTTCCTTAATTGAAGCATTAAAAGAAAAGGAAATTGAATGGGAAAAGGTAACTGTTTTTCATCTGGATGAATACAAAGGAATTTCGGATGAACACCCGGCCAGTTTCCGCAAATACCTGAAAGAACGTATCCTCAATATTGTGAAACCTGGTAAGGTTTATCTGATTAATGGGGATGCAGCAAATCTGGAAGAAGAAATTAGCGAATATGAAAAACAACTTAAAGCACATCCGATCGACATTGCGTGTATTGGAATTGGTGAAAATGGACATATAGCGTTTAACGATCCACCGGTGGCCGATTTTAACGATCCGAAATGGGTAAAAGTGGTCGAATTAGATCATGCCTGCCGGATGCAACAACTTGGAGAAGGATGGTTTCCAACATTTGAGGATATTCCCAAAGAAGCTGTTACGCTCACCATTTCAGCAATTATGAGTTGTAAAACCATTTGTTGTGTCGTTCCTGATGAACGAAAATCTGTGGCAGTACAGCATACCATTTACAGCGATATTTCTACCGATTGTCCGGCAACGATTCTGCGGAGACATCCGGATACGGTCTTATTTTTAGATATGCCTGCTTCTTGTAAGATTGAAAAAGAATAAAATGTAAATAAGATAGCAAAAAAGCAAAGAAAGCTATTATTACGTATGGAACCCTCATGCACAATTGTTCATAAAATAGCATGTAAATTATCCTGAGGGTTCCAAACGTACGTTCTAATTATCAGCAAATTAATACTGTTATTTACGTGTGAAACGAGCATAGACTAAGTCAACAAAAGGCGATGTAAATCAATTTGCGAGTTCCATCAGTACGCTCTGAAATTCAACAAATTAATACTGTTATTTACTGATGAAAGAAGTATTTAAACACATCAGGTTACAAGGCATTATTATGCTGTCAGTTTTCTTTTTTAGCGGTTTTTCAGAAGCAAAACCAACGAAAACACCTCGTGTTTTTGATAGCTACATAAAATCAATTATTTACGATAAAATTGGTACCAATGCAGCTACGATAAAATATGAAAAGGTATCAGATCGCATTTATAAAGTTAATTTGAACTTCCTTATAAATGATACCATAAAGCAAGACGACTGGAAGGTAGAAATTGCCCCTGCATTTGCCCCTGTATTTAATTGGGCACCCCATCTGACACCACTTGACGGGGATGTGATAGCCCAGCATGTATTCCGATCACCCGGATTGATTGCAGCATCAGAGGATAAACAGTTAATAATTATTCCAGATCTGAGCTTAATGAAAAAAGACAAACCGGTAGACTGGTACATGGATATGAATGCCCTGAATAATACCCTTACTTTAGGTCTCAGCAAATCTACTGTAAGGGACCATGTTCTCTTTAAAAAAAGTCCTGGAGCTATATATCCCCCGGGGAAAATTGAGTTTGGTTTTTATGTGATGATGACAGATGATAGAAGTAAAATTCTCAACCCATTTCGGGAGATAGCCGCTTTTCATTGGAAAAATGGGGGTGAAGCAGCGTTTAAGACAATGATTGCTTCGCATGTGGATTTGGAACGTTATGCTGAACACACATACAATTGGGCATTCAATACCTGGAAAGAAAGTATATGGCAAGAGTTTAAACTGAATGAAACTCTTGTAGGGGCACCTGTATTTATTGTCAACACATCCCAGAGCCCAAATTATCCGGGTGAGATTAATGAAAGAGAGTTTCGGTCCATTTGGAATCAAGCCTGGTTTAATTCAATACGCTCAGCATCAGGACTTTACAGATATGCAAAAAGACATAAGGATCAGAAATTACTGGAACATGCATTAAAGACGAAAGAGCTGGCATTACAATTTCCTCAGAATCAAGGGTTTTTTAATGGACTGATAGCCACTGAAATGGAAAGTGTAGAAATTACTGGCAGAAAACACGATCGTTCAAAAGGATGGGATACGTATTATTTTGGAAATTCCAACAGAAATCCATATACCAGGAATCCGCGTCTTGCTCCCTATCACATACTCGACATGAGTTATACGGCGTTTCAGATGCTGAACTGGTACAACGAACTTGAACAGGATAAAAGGTTGTTGGATTATTCAACCCGTTTTGCCGATGCTCTTATAAAAAAACAAGCTGATAATGGTTTCTATCCTGCCTGGTTAGATCTAAATTCACTTGAACCTATGGAACACCTCAACGAATCTCCCGAATCATCCATGTCGGTCACATTTCTGATTGAATTATATAAAATCACCAAAAACAAAGCCTACCTTGAATCAGCACTCAAAGCAATGGATGCCATCATTGAAAAAATAATACCAATTGGTCAGTGGGAAGATTTTGAAACATATTGGTCATGTAGTGCATTTGGAAATAAAACCCTCGTTGGTAAAAAAGTTGACAGAAATAATCAATTCAAACAGAATAATTTCTCAATGTATTGGACTGCCGAAGCATTGCTCGAATGCTATACAATAACCGGTAACTTAAAATATTTAAGTAACGGGGAAAGGACACTTGATGAGTTGTTGATGTATCAGTCCATGTGGGAACCACCGTTTATATATGTCAAAGCCATAGGAGGATTTGGAGTGATGAATGCAGATGGCGAATGGAACGATGCCAGGCAAAGCCTCTTTTCTGAATTAATAATCCGCTATGGAATGAAGCTTAAACGAGAAGAATACATTCAACGCGGACTTTCAGCACTTTATGCCTCTTTTTACATGATGTATTGCCCTGAAAACGCCGACATAAAAGGACAATGGGAGTCTGTCTGGCCTTTCTTTAACCATAAAGACTATGGTTTTATGATGGAAAATTACGGACATGGGGGACACACCGGATCTCAAGGTATTGGCATTGGGGAATTTACGATTTATGATTGGGGAAATGGCGCTGCCGCTGAAGCCTATAGTCGGATTATTGATCGGTATGGAAAAAGTTTGATCGAAAAGTATAAGAAATAATTATTGAAATTACGGAAAAATTAAAATTGAAGTTGTAAAAACAAAAATGAATCATATAAATATGAAAACTACGTTCCTGCTTTTAGCATTAGTTAGCCTGTTGGCAATCGACGTTTTTCCGCAAAAAGGCTTTAATGGCCTTGATATGAATATGGGCAATCTGTACCGGTTATCTAATGCCCAGACCCGTTCTATCAGTCCGGAGAATTTTACCGGAGAAAAAGGTAAAGGCGGCATGGCTATTCCCGACGAGAAAGCTGTCCCCAATACGGCAAATGCCACCAATGCAGCCCGCGACCTCGGCCAGGGCTGGAAAGTTAATCCATACGTAAGAATCAAGTCTGGCGAAACCTTAACGCTGGCCGAAATAGAAGGTCCCGGTGCAATTCAGCACATCTGGATGACCCCAACCGGAAACTGGAGGTTCTCTATTCTTCGCATTTATTGGGATGGCGAAACCGAACCTTCTGTTGAATGCCCGGTGGGCGATTTCTTCGGAATGGGATGGAACCAATATGCACCGCTCAACTCTTTAGCAGTTTGCGTTAACCCTGGCAGCGCTTTTAACTGTTACTGGATGATGCCTTTCCGCAAAAAATGCAAAATCACGATGGAAAACATTAACGACAAAGATGCCATGACCTTGTATTATCAGATTGATTATACGCTGACTGATGTTCCTGACGATGCCGCCTATTTTCA
>CAMDGL010000009.1 GCA_945897845.1 Chitinophaga pinensis
CCCTGATCCATATTATAATAGCATAATCCAATAGCTTTATGGCAATCGACCATATTAGCAGAGTCTTTCATTTTTGAATAGTCTGCCAGTGCTTTTTGGTATTCTGGTATTGCCCTTTGGTAATCGGCTGAATGGAAATAGGTTGCACCTAAATAATACAATGCCTTGGCCTGAAACGGAACCTGATTGTTTTTGACCGCAATTTGATAAGCCATTTTGGCGTAGGCATTACTTTTTGCTGAATCATTTTTCAGGTGACGCGAAAGTTGCAGGTACAATTCTGATTTTTGCTTTTCTGATGCATTTACGCAAAGTCGCAACAAACTGTCAACGGGAGATTGAGACGACGCACCCCAAAAGATAAACAACACCATTAAGAGCAACAGAATTTTTTTCATATTCGCAACAGAATTAAACAATCAGCATGTTTTCAATCGGGATGATAGGTTCTCCTTTGTATCGCAACATCAGGTTTGTCAGGGCAAGAGTGTCTTTTTCGCAATAGCGGATGATCCGGTCAAGATCGTTTTCCAGATAATAAACTTTGGCAACCTGACTACCGTCGATATCATCTTTTGGCGTTGGAATATTAAAAACAGCACACAACAGATCGAGCGAAGTGTAGTTTTTGTAGTCGCCGAACTTCCACATTTGCAGGGTGTCGAGCAGGCGGTCTTTTATTTCCCAGGGTTTTGCGCCTGAAATATCCAGAATCCTTGGTATTCTGAGTCCGTTAATCAAAGTACGGCGCGCAATATATGGATAATCGAATTCCTGTCCGTTGTGAGCGCACAACCTTTTACCCGGATTTGAAGTAAATTTTTCGACCATGTCGTTGAATTCCGACAGCAGCTTTTTTTCATCAGTGCCATGATACGATTTCACTTTGTAAAACCGTTCCCCGTTTTTTTGAATTATTCCGCCAGCCGAAATGCAAATTATCTTTCCAAATTCGGCATAAATACCGGCCCTTTCATACACATCGGCAGCAAGTTGGTTTTCATTTCTGAAATAACTTGATTTTTTGTCCCACAAATGCTGCAAATGTTCCGGAAGTTCTTTTAAATCGGGATGTTGAGGCACTGTTTCGATGTCGATAAACAGAATATCCTCCGAGGAAATCGTATCAAACATTTTATTTCAGATTTTGCTGGATAAAATTGGTCAAAATTTCTATTGCCACCAAATTGCTCCCACCTTCAGGAATAATGATATCGGCAAATTGTTTGGTCGGTTCGATGAACTGAATATGGCTTGGGCGGACAGTCTTTGAATACCTGTCCAATACTTTCTGAACATCGCGTCCGCGCTCAATAATATCACGCTGAATAACACGCGATAAGCGGACATCCGAATCGCAATCAACAAAAACTTTGATCCCCATCTGTTCACGCAAACTCGCCGGAAAAAGCACCAGTATTCCTTCAATAATAATTACCGATTTGGGTCTGATTTCGCGGGTTTCTTCAGACCTGACACAGGTGAGGTATGAATAGATGGGTTCCTGCACCGACTCTCCGGCTTTCAATTTTATGATGTGATCAACCAAAAGATCAAATTCGATAGATGCAGGATGATCGAAATTGATTTTCTGACGCTCTTCCAACGGTAAATGACTGTTGTCTTTATAGTACGAATCCTGCGAAATCACAGCCACTTCGCCTGCGGGGAGGTTTTCAATAATTTTCTGCACCACTGTTGTTTTTCCTGAACCGGTTCCGCCGGCAATACCAATTACAAGCATAAAGATTTTTTTATCAAAGATAATGAAGTGAGTGGTTTTGCCACCACCAAAATGAAACGTTGTGGAACAAGGGTGAGAAAATGTTAACTTCGCCGAAGAAAAATTTATAAATGTAGCTGTTATGATTAATCATGTTGTACTGTTTAAGCTAAAAGATTACGATTCAGATAGCCGGAAACAAACAGAAATAAGTAAAATTGAAGAAGCTTTGCTTGGCCTTGCCAACAAAATTGATGAGTTAAAATACATTGAAGTCGGCGTGAACTACGATCTTGTAGCCAAATCGTATGACATCTGTCTGATCACACATTTCGAATCGCTTGATGGACTTGAAGTTTACCGCATTCATCCTGAACATCTGAAAGTTGCGGAATTAATAGGCCAACATGCTGTTGAAAGAGCTGCCGTTGATTACGAATTTTAATCTGAACAGAGCTTTTTAAGCCTGAAATTTCAAACTTAATTATTCCTTAACGCATGGAAGGATTGTATCCCCTGAAGTTTACGCCCATTTACAAAGATAAAATCTGGGGCGGTAACAAAATGAAAACAGTTTTAAACAAAGATTTCGGCGATTTGCCCAATTGTGGTGAAAGCTGGGAACTTTCAGGAGTCGAAGACAATGTATCTGTTGTTTCAAATGGCTTGCTTGCTGGCAATTCGCTCGAAGAATTGATTGAAGTTTACATGGGAGACCTGGTTGGTGATCAGGTATTTGAAAACTTTGGAGTAGAATTTCCACTTTTAATCAAGTTTATTGATGCAAACGACGATTTGTCCATTCAGGTTCATCCTGATGATAACATGTCGAAAGAGCGTCACAATGCATTCGGCAAAACCGAGATGTGGTATGTGCTACAGGCCGATCAAGGTTCAAAACTGCAATCAGGATTTAACCAGGAAGTTGATCAGGACAAATATCTTTTTAAGCTCGAGCACAATGAGTTAATGGATATTCTGAATTTCGAAGAAGTGACTGCCGGAGATGTGTATTTCATTCCGGCCGGTCGTGTTCATGCCATCGGAAAAGGAATTCTACTGGCCGAAATTCAGCAGACATCAGATGTAACTTACCGCATTTACGATTACGACCGTCGCGATGATCAGGGCAATCCGCGCGAACTGCATACAGAACTTGCTCTGGATGCAATTGATTATACGCTTATTCCTGAGTACAAGACCCAATATAAAACGAAACTGAACGAATCTGTTGAACTGGTGAAATGTAACTATTTTACCACTAATTTACTGGATTTGGACAGGGCTGTTGAGAAGGATTACAACAAACTTGACTCGTTTGTAATATATATTTGCCTTGAAGGTGAAGTTAAAATCGAAACTGAATCGGGTTCAGAAACGATTCAAAAAGGCGAAACGATACTGATTCCGGCATCTATCGAAAATGTACTGCTTAAACCAATCTCAGCTTCCGCAAAATTGCTGGAAGTGTATATTTAAATACAATGATCAAACAAGCACGATTTATAATCAGTAATACCGATGTAAAAAAATGTCCGCCTCCCGACCGGCCCGAATATGCATTTATCGGACGGTCGAACGTGGGAAAATCATCGCTCATCAATATGCTTGTGGGTCAAAAGAGCCTGGCAAAAGTTTCGGTCAGGCCGGGCAAAACACAATTGATCAATCATTTTATAATCGACGAAAGCTGGTATTTAGTCGATTTGCCAGGTTATGGTTATGCCAAAATTTCGATTTCGGTAAAAGAAAAGTTTCAAAAATTAATCAGCAGATACATTCTGAACCGCGAAAATTTGTATTGTTTGTTTGTATTGATTGATATCAGGCACGCGGCCCAAAAAATTGATATTGAATTTATAACATGGCTTGGTGAAAACCACATTCCTTTTGCCATTGTTTTTACCAAAGCTGATAAGGTTGGGAAAGTTACTGCTGCAAAAAATGTGGCCGCTTACACAGTGGAATTGAAAGAGATATGGGAAGAACTTCCTCCAATGCTAATCAGCTCTTCTGTTGACGGAACAGGTCAGGAAGAAATAATTTCTTTCATCGAAAATGCCAATAAAACCTGATGAATTTGTGTCAGTACCAATGGTATTTATAGTGTTTAAAGTTGTTATTTGAGTCAATACTGAGAACTTGACGGAGAATTTAAAAGGATAAGAATAAGATTTTTTTACCTTTGACCGCAATTCCAAAACACAAATTTAAAAAAGGATCAAATGTCAAAAAATGCCCCTTTAAAGATTTTTCCGTGTACAAAGAGTGTGGATTTGACCAGACGAATTTGTGACAGTTTAGGTGTTGAATTAGGAAAAACTTCATGTCCGATTTTCTCCGACGGAGAATTTGAACCATGTTATGAGGAAACCATTCGCGGTTCCCATGTTTTTATTATTCAGTCAACACCTCCCCCCGCTGAAAATCTCATGGAACTCTTGCTGATGATTGATGCTGCCAAACGAGCCTCTGCTTACAAAATCATTGCTGTGATACCTTATTTTGGTTATGGCCGTCAGGATAGAAAAGACAAACCCCGCGTATCAATTGGCGCCAAACTGATTGCTGATATTCTTTCAACAGCTGGTGCCAACCGCATTATTACCATGGATCTTCATGCCGATCAGATTCAGGGTTTTTTCAACGTTCCCGTTGACCATTTGTACGCATCTTCAATCTTTATTCCTTTTATCAGTCAAATGGGTCTCGAAAATCTGGTCATTGCTTCGCCTGACGTGGGCGGAACCAAACGGGCCAATACCTATTCAAAAATGCTTCATACTGATATGGTTATCTGTCATAAGTCGCGCGTGAAAGCCAACATGGTTGATAGCATGACATTGATTGGCGATGTGAAAGGCAAGGATGTTATTTTGGTGGACGATTTGATCGATACTGCCGGAACCATTGCAAAAGCTGCTGATTTGATGATGGACAAAGGCGCAAACAGTGTTCGTGCTTTTGCAGCTCATGGAGTTCTCTCAGGTCCGGCCTACGAAAAAATTGAAAATTCAGCTTTGACAGAAGTCTATTTCACCGATTCAATTCCGGGGAAACAGGAATCATCTAAAATCAAATATTTACCTATTGCCAAGGCAATGGGTGAAGCCATTGAAAGAGTTTATAAAAATCAATCAATTAGTTCGTTGTATTACGGCTAATTGTATATATTTGCACCGCTTTTTCCTGAAGCACATGTTATGCATGCTGTTTCCCTTTTATCGAAAAGGGAGGACTGAGTACCATAATTTAAATTTTTAAAAAATAATTAAAATGAAATCGATTTCAATTAAAGGCACAAAGAGAGAAGTAGTTGGTAAAAAAGAAACCAAAAGACTTCGTGCTGAAGGATTAGTACCTGGAGTACTTTATGGAGGTGAAGAACCAGTCCATTTTTATGCTCCTGAAAAGGAATTCAAATCACTGATTTATACGCCAAACGTATATCTTGTTGATCTTGACATTGACGGAACTGTTACTCAGTCAATTATTCAGGATAAACAATTTCATCCGGTAAGAGAGCAGTTATTGCACGTTGACTTCCTTCGCACCACTGATGACAAAACCATTAAAGTTGAAATTCCGGTAAAAGTGGAAGGTTTTGCAAAAGGTATCCGCAACGGGGGTAAATTGAAAGTGAATCTTCGCACCCTGAAAGTAAAAGGAATGGTAAAATATCTTCCTGATACAATCAATATCAATGTGGATGATTTGGATATTGGCCAGAGTTACAAAGTTAGTTCACTGAAGAGAGAAAATCTTGAATTTCTGAACGCACAAGCTGTTCCGGTTATAACTATCATGATTACAAGAGCTGCAAAAGCTGCAAAAGCTGGTGGTAAAGGTTAATCTGTAAAATATATTATCTTGAAATACCTGATTGCAGGTTTGGGAAATCCGGGGAAAGAATACGAAAATACCCGGCATAATATAGGATTTAAAGTATTGGACGCTCTAACAGATGCGTCCAATACTGTTTTTAGCGATGAACGTTTTGGCTGGTTGGCCGAATATAAGTTTAAAGGCCGGACATTTATTTTGCTGAAACCGACCACCTACATGAATTTGAGCGGAAAAGCCGTCAATTACTGGTTGCAGAAAGAAAATATTGATATTGATCATTTGCTCGTGGTGGTTGATGATTTGGCTTTGCCTTTGGGCTCGCTCCGACTTCGGGCCAAGGGTAGCGATGCAGGCCACAATGGACTGAAGAATATCACTGAGGTACTTGGGAGCCAGGATTATGCCCGGCTTCGCATAGGGATTGGAGATAATTTCAGGCAGGGAAAACAAGTTGATTATGTGCTTGGGGAATGGGACAAACAGGAAAAACTTGAGTTGCCGGCCATGATCGATAATTCAATTGAAATTATTAAAAGTTTCGGCACCATTGGCGTGCACCAAACCATGACATTTTTTAATAAACGCAAATAAGATGGCCGAGGGTATTCGCATCGACAAATGGCTTTTTGCTGTGCGTTTGTATAAAACACGCAGTCTGGCCTCCGAAGAATGTAGAAAGGGGAAAGTAACAATTAATGGCATGAACGTAAAACCTTCGCGCGAATTAAAAGTTGGCGAAACCATTCACATCCGCCGTCCTCCGATAACCCGCAGCTATAAGATTTTAGCCCTTACCGAAAATCGGATGGCAGCCAAACTGGTTCCTGAATTTATGGTTGAAACAACACCCGCCTCAGAACTTGAGATTCTTGAAGTTCAGAAGATTGATAGCTTTTTCAACCGCGAACGTGGAACCGGAAGACCAACCAAAAAGGATCGCCGCGACATGGATGATTTTTTTGATGTGTAGGATTTTCAAGAAATACTTGAATTTGGAACTTTGAACTTGAAACTTTTATTTTTATGCTGATTGCTCAGGAATTACGAAAAACAAATATTGCCGAGTATGTTTTATATATGTGGCAGGTGGAAGATTTGCTACGGGCTTGTTCTTTTAATCCTGAACTGATTGATAAAAAGCTTGTCAGCCGGTTCAATGCTGATGAAAAAAAAAGTGCTGCAATCGCTGACTGGTATAATAATCTGGCTATTGTGATGGAGAAAGAACACATCAGGCAGAATGGACATTTACAGGTTATTTCCAATCTGGTAAACGATTTGAACGAGTTTCACCTGAAGATGATTGAAACGCAAGCGGATGGAGATTATATGCGATTGTACCGTATGAACCACGATGCCATCAGTGAATTTGTAAGGAAATCGGGTAAATCCGTTGAAAATGAGGTGGAATCGTGCCTGAATGCTTTGTATGGAGTGTTGCTGCTGAAACTTAAAAACAGCGACATTTCACCAGAGACTCAAAAAACGGTGGAAGGATTTGGCCGGATGATCGGGCATTTGTCGGCAAGGTACATTCAGTTCGAAAACGACGATTTTGATTTTTAAATGAATCTTTCAAAGTCTTTTGCTGAAGGCAAATAGCATGATTCCCGCACTCCAAACCAACGATAGCGGTTTCTGGCAATCCACAAATACAAGGAATGCCGCCAATTCCGGGGAATTAATCTGAAGATCGCTGCCATTTTGTAAATTCCACCCAATTCTTCTGCAATCTTTAGAACAGCATCGAAATGGCTGTACGTTTTTTGTCCGTCGGTAACAATCACACTGTCGCCCGGTTCTTTCGATTCCGAATTTTGCAATGTCTGGAACAGAAATTTTTTGTTTCGGTCAGCTTTTAGGATAAAACTGACAGTTCGGTTACATAAAATGCAAACGCCATCGAACTGAACAAGAATTTTTCCTTCTGGAACAAGTGGATTCATTTGATACTTTTATTGAAATCCTGAATTAATCCGTCTCTGAGCCAATTGGCAACTGCCTGCCTGTTATCCGATAAAATGAATCTTTTTTGATCGCGGGTATGGTTGATATTTCCCAATTCGATGAAAACTGCCGGCGGAAATGAATTTTTAATGACATAAAGATTTCTTTCTGAAACCGACCCGTTGTATCCTCTTGTAGGCTGGTGACGTGCATATCTTTCTCCGATTGTCACCTTTAAAGTATTGGCAAGTTTTTTACCTGCATCGCTTCTTTTGTCATGGTAGAAAAAAACGTCGATATTTTCTTTCTGACTTCTTGAATCGACATGAATTACTACCAGCCGTTGAAATTTTCCCCTGTTCTGACGGTACAATTTGTTCACTGCATCGGTGCCTTGACGCAGGCGTGCAAGCTGGTTGAGCGGAATAGTTTTGTCAGGAAAACAAACTTCGTCCCTGTCGGGAGTCAGAAACTGATCATCGCGGATGCCATCGTTTGGGTCGCGGATAATCATGTAAACGGTTGCCCCACGTTCTGTCAGGTTGCGGGCAAGTCTCAAAGTCACATCATAGGCATATTCGTCTTCACAGAGCAGGTGCCCGTTGAGATTGCCAATTGCACCAGGATCGGGACCTCCATGCCCACTCATTAAATAAAATACCGACTTGTTCAGGTCCCTGTTTTGAATGGTAACCTCTTTGTATTTGTCTCCAAAGATTTCATAAACAATCTTTTCCTTAGATACTTCAGTAACAGGTGCCGAATCCTGAATTTTAGGTTTTTTTTCGGCAATAACCGGAAGTTTGTATGTTCTTCCAATAATAAGGGAGTTGTTTTTCCCCAATCTGGTTTTATTCAGTTCAATAAATTGATCAAGATATTCGTTGGCCGAAAGACCATTTTGTTTCAGTATTGAATAGATTCCATCGCCTTTCTGTGCCTTTATTGTTTTATAATCCTGGCCAAAAGAAAAACTTGCCAGAATAAACAAAAGGAAAGTAACAACTATTTTATATGTCCTAAGTTCAAAATGTATACGGGAGGTGTAGGAATTCATGAGCAATTATATTTTAATCAGTCAAACGATTTTCATTTGGATTTGTTTTTATCTTTATCAGCAGTTCAGCAAATTTATTATTCAGAATTACATTTTTAAATATACTTTAATGCGTCGTTTATTCTTCTCTTTTGTTGTCATTTTATTATTATTTTCCTGTAACAGGCATCTCTTTGTACGCGAAGTAAATACACAAAATATTTCAATTGATTCCAATGCCGGGCAACTCGACTCACTGCTTGAATCATGGGTTAAGCCATATCGGGACAGTATTGAACATGATATGAACACGCTGGTTGCAATCAGTGCTACCCCGCTTGTAAAAGACAAACCTGAAAGTAAACTGACTAATCTGGTTTCTGATATATTACTGAGTACAGCAACGTCTTATTGTCTGGAACAAAACTTAAACATTCAACCAGACATCGCCTATGTAAATTATGGCGGTCTTCGGGCTTCAATACCCCAGGGCGAAATTACAGTGCAACATGTTTTCGAATTAATGCCTTTCGAAAATGAAATAGTACTGATTAAAATCTCAGGAGAAACTTTTATTCTGATGGCTGATAAAATTGCGATTAGAGGTGGTGAGGGAGTTGCCGGAATGAAGCTTGGCATCAGAAATGGAAAAGTTTCAAGTTTGATTACAGGCGGAAAAGCAATCGAGCAAAAAACTTTATACTGGCTTGTTACAAACGATTACATTGCCAATGGCGGCGATCAGATGAACATGTTCTCCAATCCGGCAGAAAGAATAAATACAGGTTTGAAAATCAGGGATGTTTTAATTCAGAATTTGAGTAACCGTTATAAACGTGATGGAATAATTGATATTAAAGAAGATGGAAGGATTTTCAATGAGCAATAGAAGAACATTTATAAAACAGTCTGTTTTGGGTGGAAGCGCCCTTACCCTGGGACTATTCCCCAACGAATTGTTTGCTTCAGGCGAACTGGTAAAACTGACCGTTTTACATACAAATGATATGCATTGCCACATTGATCCTTTTTCTGATTCACATGCAGAATTTGCCGGTCGCGGCGGAATGGTGCGGCTTGCGTCGCTCATTGCCAAAAACCGGTCTGAAAATCCAAATCTATTATTGCTCGATGCAGGCGACATGTTTCAGGGAACTCCTTATTTCAATTATTTCAAAGGCGACCTGATGCTAAAATTAATGAGCCAAATGGGTTATGATGCCGGAACAATTGGAAATCATGAGTTCGATAACGGATTGCCCGATATTCTTTCAGCGCTGAGATTTGCCAAATTCCCGATGGTTTCGAGCAATTATGATTTTTCGGATACTATTTTATCTGATTTGGTAGAACCCTATCATATTCTGGAAAAAGGTGGAATTAAAATCGGCATTTACGGGCTGGGCATTGAACTGAACGGTTTGGTTGGTGAATTGAATTATGGAAAGACTCAATATCTTGACCCATTGCCGATAGCCCTTAAAATGGAGCGTTTGCTGAAAAAAGATCACAACTGCGATTTAGTGATTTGTTTGTCGCACCTCGGATTTTCATACGAGCACAACAAAATCAGTGATCAGAGCCTGGCACCTCAAACCAGGCACACCGACCTGATTGTTGGTGGCCACACCCACACATTTCTTGAAAAACCTTTGGTATTAAAAAATGCCGATGGGAGGCAGATTCTGATTAATCAGGCTGGCTGGGCTGCTTTGGCTGCCGGAAAAATCGAGTTTATTTTTGATCGTACAGGAAGACGAAAAACATTTGCGGCAGTTGTAAATAATCTTTAATCAAATTTATTTGATGGGCAGGAAAACTCTTTTGTCTCTTTCGGTTCTTTCAGGAGTATTACTGAGTTTGCCGTGGATTTTTTCCTCTTTTTCCCTGGCAATGTTTTTTGCCTTTATTCCTTTACTGGCTGTTGAAGACCAAATCAACATCCGGAAAGCAAGTCAAAGAAGCATTCTTCTGTTTTTATATGCACTGTTAACTTTTTTTATCTGGAATGTATTATCAACCTGGTGGATAGCGAATGTTTCTATTTCAGGAATGATAATTATTGCCGTCATAAATGCATTTTTGATGGCTTTTGTATGGTGGCTGATGCATTTAGTACACCGTAAATTTACTGCACTGACGGGATATTTTTCATTGGTAGTTTTCTGGTTGTCATTCGAATTTCTTCATTTTAACTGGTCGGTTAACTGGCCCTGGCTCACGCTTGGAAATGGTTTTGCCAATTCCGTAAAATTGGTTCAATGGTACGAATTTACTGGAGTATTGGGTGGTTCGCTTTGGATTTCATTGAGTAATATCCTGATTTTTAGGTTTGCAAAAAGCATTTTTAGAAAGTCTTTGCCTGAAGCTGTTAAATTTGGAGGCTATTCGCTGGCGATCATTATTCTCCCAATTTGCTTGTCATTATTCCAATATTACAACTACGATGAAAAGGGCGAAGTGCGTGAGGTTGTGGTTTTGCAGCCCAATATTGATCCGTTCTTCGAAAAATTTTCAGGTATAAGTGCAGATGAGCAGACACTTCGTTTAATTTCTCTGGCAGAGTCAGTTGTAACCGATTCAACTGATTTTATTTTAGCACCTGAAACTGCGCTTGAACCGATTTGGGAAGATCGGGAAATGAATCTAAATGAAACATTACAGCCAATTTATTCATTGATAGATAAATATCCGAATGTCAGGTTTGTTGTCGGGGCAATGACCAAAAAGGAAATTGATGCGGGGGAACCTGTTTCTGATATGTCGCGCCAAACTGAAAATGGGAGGTTTTACGAAGTTTTCAATTCGGCTTTGCTGCTTGATCATTCGGAAAAGATACAAATTGGACATAAAAGTTTGCTGGTGAGCGGAGTTGAAAAAATGCCATTTGAAAAATATTTTTCATTTCTTCGGAAATATGTAGTCGATTTAGGCGGAGTCAGTGGCAGTTTATCCTCTGCAGACCAAATAACCGTTTTAGAAGGGGCAGTTCAGGATAAAATAGGATCGGTTATTTGTTTTGAATCGGCTTTTGGAAAATATGTTGGAAGCGCGGCGCAGAAAGGTGCAAATTTGATTTTTGTATCGACCAACGATGGATGGTGGAAAGATTCTCCCGGCGTATGGCAACATTTTTCATATTCCAGATTGAGGGCGATTGAAACCCGGAGAAGTATTGCCAGAAGCGCCAATACTGGTATTTCGGGATTTATTGATTCGCGTGGCGATGTGTTAAAAAAAACGGAGGTGAATACTTCTGCCGTAATCATTTCAGGGATAAGGATAAACAATGCAATCACATTTTATGTAAGGTATGGTGATTATATCGGCCGTATATGTCTGTTCTTGTCAGGCCTGATTTTTATTTATATGATTATGGACGGTATGAAAAAGAAAATATAAATTGACGTCAGATATAATTTTTCAGGTAAAAACAATAAACCCAACTATCTGTATTTAAGATAATTGGGTTTATATTTCGGGTGGATGATGGGATTTGAACCCACGACCCCTGGAACCACAATCCAGTGCTCTAACCAGCTGAGCTACAACCACCATTTTTCGTTTTGAGGTTGCAAATATAGTATTTAAATTTTTACTTGTGCAATACTATAGGTGCGATTTCGGTCAATTTGATGGATATTTTTTTGATTAAAATAAACACCAATCTATCATTGAAAGTCAGATAGCGTTGGTGTTTGGTGTATCTGTTTGAAATGTTGTTTGTTATGCTTCGTAATTACAACTCGTAAATTTCTTTTAATAAAAGAGCAGGTTTTTTAAAGTTTGCTTTTTTGAAGCAGTCCACCCTTTTCGTTAAGAAGTAATGAAAACCGGATGAGAGTTTCATCCCGAACGATCAGTTCATAACCAACGATTTCATCTTCCCTGATTTCTATAACATTCATCAATTCCCCATGCTCTGCAGCTTTATCCTTAATATGCTGGGGTGTAGATTGTATTGGTAAGTTTTTTTTCAGGTTAAGAAGTTCTCCGGCAGAATCAAAACGAGCAATGTGTTCGATATCTTCAAGATAGAAGATAGCTTCATAAAAATCATCTGTTTTAAGCCATTCGATGTTTAATGATTCACCAAATTTTTGCAAAAATGAACTTTTCACCTTAGGAGGCGCGTTAACAATGGAGAAGTGAAATATTTTACTTAATATGTTTTTCATGACTCAATAATCTTTCATGGTTTATGGTTAGTTTGGCTGCTTCAAATAATAGTTTGAATTATTGCGATGATAAATCTAACTACTTTCAGTATAGACGTAAGATGTTGCAAATAGTAACGCTTTAGTCGTTTAATTAATTATTCGCACTGAATTTTTGCTGGTACATATAAATAACTCGTGTACGTGCCCTTTTAAGCCTCATCTTTACAGCATCGTCGCTGATGCGCAGGGTTTTTGCTATATGTTTGATAGGTAGGTTGTCCTGGTATTTCATCAATAACAATACTTTTTCTTCAGGATGGATCAATTCAAGAATGGACAGAAGGTTGTCGTAATTTGCTTCTTCAAAATCTGTTTCCGACTCATCAATAATTTCCGGAATCTCATTACTGCTGTTCCAGTTTGGGTAGTGAAGCTTTTTCTTAACCCTTAAATAATCGATACAATAATTATAGGTAATCGAATATAGCCATGAAGAGAAGGATGAATTACCTTTAAATCCAGGTATCTTTTCATATGCTTTTGTCAATATATCATTTGCAAATTCTTCAGCCTGTTTGGCATCTTTCAAAAAACTGTAGCACTTGTCTTTTACTTTATTAAAATAGCGAGAATAAAGCAATTCAAACAACTCATGATTACCGGTATTTAATATTAAATGAACAATTTCTTCATCTGTATTCTGTTGATATTTAGTCTTTAATGCCATTAATATGTTTTGAAAATGAGAAACGTCGAAAAAAAAACAAAAAAAATAATTTTCAGATGTGTTACTTCTAACAAAACCATCGTCACAATGGTAAATTTGACTGAAATTCCTTTTGAAGTTCGATGTAAAAATAGAAATTAATAGAAGTTTTTAGTTATATTATTGAGTTAATAATTTTTTGAGAAAACCAAAATTTAAAATTGAGTATGAAAAGTAAATTAATTATTGCTATTGCAGCAATGGGTGTCGCAGTGTTATTTAGCAGTTGTGCTAAAGTTCCTCAAACTGAAATTGATGCAGCACAAGCTGCCGTTCAGGATGTTAAAGATTCTGGTGCTGATTTGTATGTACCTGAAGCTTATTCAGCTTTAGTTGATTCAATGAAATCAGCTAACGAAAGTGTTGAAGTTGCAAAAGCCAAATGGTTCCCTAACTATTCAAAAGCTAAAGAACAATTAGCTGTAGTTAGCCAAATGTCTATTGACACAAAAGCTAAAGCAGAAGCTCGCAAAGTTGAATTGAAAGCTGAAGTTGAAGCTATGATCATTGAAGTTAAAGCTTTAGTTGAAGAAAACAAAGCTTTAATCGCAAAAGCTCCAAGAGGTAAAGAAGGTAAAGCTGCTTTGGAAGCTATTTCTAGCGACCTTTCTGTAGCTGAAACAACTGTTACTGAAGTTGAAGCTCTTTTGGCTAATGGTGATTTGATTGGTTCTAACGACAAAATCAAAGCTGCTAAAGAAAAAGCTACTTCAATCAAAGCTGAATTGGAAGCTGCTATTGCAGCAAAAGGTGGAAAATAATAATAACTCTTAGGAGTTGATCGTTTACAATACCCGGGGGTTTTCTCCCGGGTATTTTTTTAATATTGATGAAATGGTTTTAAGCAAAAACAAGAAAATTAAGTGGTTGGTAATAATTTCATTCTCTGTTGTAGCAATTGCAATCAGTATTTCTGCCATTATTGTATCGCAAAAAGTACTGCCAACTGAGGATCTCAAGCTTGCCCGTGAAGCTTTGACCATTGCTAAAGAAGCTGAAGCAAATATCTATTCTGAAAAAATTTATAAAGAATCAGTTCAGATGTACGATTCAGCAATGATAAACTGGTCAAGGGAGAATACCAGATTTATACTGTTCCGCGATTACGACCGGATTATTGACTTCGCGAAACGTTCAAAAAAGAAAGCCGAAGAAGCGAAGGAAGAGGCAATTAAAAAGTCAGCAAATTTAAGCAAGGATGTTCAGGCAGCATTTGTTACACTGGCAAAAAAAATAGAATTGTACAATACGCTTTTTAAAGACCTGCCATTACCGAAATCAGTTTTTGATGCGCATAATAAATCAAAAATGTTTTTAAGCGAATCAAAAATTGCACATGAAAGAGGCAAGTTGAAAGATGCGGAAGTATTATTTAAGAAGGCCGAGATATATGTAAATCATGCCAACATTGCTGCCGGCAAGATGTTACGCAACTATTTTGAAGATTATTCAAAGTGGAAAAGATTGGCAAATGATGCAATAGACGCATCGCGCGGAGGGAATAAAGTGATATTGGTTGATAAAGTTGCACATATATTGTACGTTTACCAATCCGGAAAAGTGATTCGTAGTTATAGCGCTGAATTTGGGCCTAACTGGATGGCTCATAAAGAACGGGCTGGAGACAAGGCTACTCCGGAAGGCAACTATAGGATAACCAAGAAGAAAGAGCGCGGAAATACAATTTATCACAAAGCTTTGCTCATTGATTATCCCAATTCAGAGGACCGTGACAATTTTGCAGCTAAAAAAAGGAAAGGTCTTATTTCGCGGAATGCAGGGATTGGTAGTTTGATCGAAATACATGGAAACGGTGGAAAAGGATTTAACTGGACAAGTGGCTGTGTTGGGTTGAAAGATAAGGATATTGATGATTTATTCCGGTTGGTGGGTAGCGGCACCAGGGTAACAATCGTTGGTTCAATCGAACCTCTTTCAGTAATTTCAGAAGGATTGGATTTTTAGCTTTTTTGAAACCTTTTTTAATGAAAATAGTTTTTGTTATTAAAGTATTGAGAATAAAACAACACTGTAATATAATTTAATTTCTATGATTCGAACATTTTTTATATATCTGGCAGTATTGATTGTTGGCACATTGTTTTTTGTATCAATGATTCTTTTTGCTGTTCCGGCGCTACAGGAATCGACTTTCGTTTTGCCCAAAATTACTAATAGTCAGATTGGCGCTGATGATGATGTCACAAACAAGGAGTCACTTGAAGCGGAAATTAAAAAGCTCCAGACTAAATTGGATAAACTGACTCCTTCGGATCCTTATATTATTATAAATACCTCTGATAACCATTTTTACCTATACAAAGGAAAAGAATTGATACGTGAAGGTATGTGTTCAACAGGAAAAAATGAAAAACTGATTTCAGAAAAAGGAGAAGATAAGTTCTATACACCACAGGGTATTCGGAAAGTTCTCCGCAAGCAACCTAAACCGGTTTGGGCCAAACCCGATTGGGCATTTATAGAGGAGGGACTTCCAATTCCCCCTCCCGGACATTCCTCACGTTTTGAATCAGGTACGCTTGGAGCTTACAAACTCGAACTTGGCAATGGGTATATGATTCATGGTACTATTTACAAACGTTTTATCGGACAAAGCGTTACCCATGGTTGTATTAGAATGTTGGATGATGATTTAGAAGCGGTATACAAAACATTGGTAGTTGGTTCAAAAGTTTATATTTATTAGTATGAAAGAAAATTCGGTTGAGGACTTTGATAGCCTTTTTAAAAAGAAAAAAAATACAGGAATAAAAACATTTGTAATTATTTTTTGTGCAATTCTATTTACGGTTACTGCTGTTTATACTTACTTATCGGTTGGTGCGGTTCGCCAACGCATGAAATTAGCCCAAACTCAAATTGAAGGAGCTGACCCTGTTAACCCAACGCTGATGAATCTGATGAAAGATAAAGCCTGGGTTGATTCGCGGTTAAAAATGGCCTCCGGAGATTCAATTGGATTATCTATTGATTTGGAGGACCAGCTTATACAACTCGAATTAAAAGGTGTTGTTGTAATGTCAATTAAAATTCGTGAATACTCAACATCGGGATTTTTTAAACGAATGGATGGAAATGTTTATTTCTCCATGTTTGGAACTCCGTTAACCATTCAGAAA
Organism: Chitinophaga pinensis; assembly: GCA_945897845.1. Classification (GTDB taxonomy): domain Bacteria; phylum Bacteroidota; class Bacteroidia; order Bacteroidales; family Prolixibacteraceae; genus Aquipluma. The sequence continues at coordinate 16,619 of CAMDGL010000009.1, forward strand.
TTTGAATCTTCCATCGAAAAAAATCCGTTCAAAGTTATTCAGGCTCCAAAATCAGCAGAAGAAGCTGAAGCTGCAATTGCTGTAATAGATACACTGCACAAGGAAGTTTTTTGGACAGTCAAATTTGATCGGGAATTTGAATTAAATATTCAGGGTATCGATTCCATTTCGGAATCTCAGTCGAAATACAAACTGGGCAAAGGCTTTGAGTTTAAACGGGATTTAAAAAATATCTACAATTCATTCAAGCAAATTGTTAAATTTGAAAAACCTACCTATACTCCTGAAATCCTCATCGCTATTCCCGAAAATGAAGCCAAGGCTATCTTGAGGGCCTTACCCCGAAATGCATCGGTTACCATTCGCATTTAAGTTTGGGTTATCAACAATGAATGAAAATTAAAGCAGATATTTCAGGATTTATTCTGGCGGGCGGAAAAAGCAGTCGTTTGGGAACCGATAAAGCACTGTTAATGGTTCAGGATGAGCCTTTGATGATCCGGATGAAAAAGCTGATTGATCCGTTTTGCAAAACAGTTAAAATAAGCGGTCAAAGCGCTGATTATAAATTCCTTAAAGTCAATATGATCCCTGATTTATTCCAGGGTTGTGGACCTGTTTCAGGAATATTTTCCTCATTAAAACATTCACCGACAGAATGGAATCTGTTGATAAGTGTCGATACTCCCTTTATAAACAATGAATTAATTCAATTTTTGATATCCGAAATTGGTGAGTATGATTGTATTATTCCTGAACATGATGGCGGAATTGAACCTCTGATTGGATTATACAACAGGCAAATTTTACCACAACTTGAAGAAACAATCAGTCAGGGCGATTACAAACTCCAGCGAGTTTTAGCGAAACTGAATACCCACTACCTGGATTGTAACTTTTTGGTTCAGAAATATCCCCGTTTATTTTTCAATATTAATCGTCCTGAGGATTACAACTCCATCTGAGTGGTTAAAAAATCCATTTTCTTATCTGAAAATTGATTCAGGTTAAAACGGAAAGCTTTTTGCTAACTTTGGAGTAAATTACAAAGCATGTCACAAATTCTGTTTTATATCATTATTGGCCTTGTTGTGGCCGATTTTATTTTTGAGCGTATTTTGGAATACCTGAATTCTACTCGGTGGAGCGATCAACTTCCGGAGGAAGTAAAAGGTATTTATGATGAAGAAAAATACCGTCAGCAACAAGCCTATGAGAACGCGAATTACCGCTTTTCAGCCATCAGCTCTTCGTTTAGTTTTGTATTGCTTTCTCTCATGTTTCTATTCTCCGGATTTGCATGGGTGAACAGCTTAGCCCTTTCAATATCAGCCAATTCAATCCTTACAGCATTGGTTTTTTTCGGAATTTTAATGTTTGCTTCTGATATACTTACAACTCCTTTTTCGGTTTACGACACATTTGTTATTGAGGAGAAATTTGGTTTTAACAAAACCACTCCAAAAACTTTTGTTCTCGACAAATTAAAAGGATGGTTGCTTGGAGCGATTATCGGCGGCGGTATACTGGCGCTGATTATATACATCTATCAGCTCACAACCAGTAATTTCTGGATTTATGCATGGATGCTGATCAGTGCATTTTCAATTTTTATGGTACTGTTTTATTCCAACCTGATAGTTCCTTTATTCAACAAACAAACTCCGCTTCCTGAAGGTGAACTTAAATCGGCAATCGAAAAATTTTCCGACAAAGTGGGTTTTAAACTCAACAATATTTATGTGATCGACGGCTCCAAACGTTCGACAAAGGCAAATGCATATTTTACCGGATTGGGTGCAAAAAAGCGGATTGTATTGTACGATACGCTCATCAACGATCTGACAACCAATGAACTGGTTGCGGTTTTGGCGCACGAAATCGGTCATTACAAAAAGCATCATGTGATTTGGAGTTTGCTGCTCGGAATTTTACAGACTGGTATCGTGTTGTTTATTTTCTCACTATTTGTTGGCAACCCAATATTATCAGCAGCATTGGGAGTTGCAGCGCCCAGTTTTCACATCGGATTGATTGCTTTTGGCGTTTTGTATTCGCCCATTTCAATGGTTACCGGACTGGCGATGAATATCTTTTCCAGAAAAAATGAATACCAGGCAGATGCATTTGCAGCCAAACACTTTGATTCGAACGAAATAGCTTCAGCACTAAAAAAATTATCGGTAAAAAACCTGAGCAACTTGCTTCCACATCCTGTTTATGTATTTTTTCATTATTCGCACCCTACCCTTTTACAAAGGTTTAAGGCTTTAAAAATCAAAACCGAATAACCAATATCCAAAATTCAATATCGAACAAGAAATAAGAAACAAATGAAAAACCTGTCACCGGCCATTAGCGCAAACTTGAAACCTGGAACCTGAAAATTGAAACTCATTTAAATGAAAGCAGAACTAATTACAATAGGCGACGAAATTTTAATCGGGCAGATTATAGATACCAATTCGGCATGGATGGGACAACAGCTTAATCTGCATGGCATTGAGGTTTATCAGGTAACTTCGGTTCACGATAACCACAACCACATTATGAAGGCGATAGCCGATGCCGAAAGAAATGCTGATCTGGTTTTGATTACAGGAGGTCTCGGCCCAACCAAAGACGATATTACAAAAAATACTTTGTGTGAATATTTTGGAATGGAGTTGGTTTACTTTCCTGAAGTTTTTGAGCATGTCCAATCGCTTTTATCTTCAAGAAATGTAACAATCAACCAATTGAACCGCGATCAGGCAATGTTGCCGGCCAGTTGCACAATATTGCACAATTCAGTTGGAACAGCTTCCGGAATGTGGTTTGAGCGCAACGGAACCATTTTTGTGTCAATGCCGGGCGTACCTTTCGAAATGGAAGCCATCATGACCGAAGAAGTTTTTCCGCGATTAATAAAACTTGGAATTCTGGAGTCGATCGTACATAAAACCATATTGACAATCGGATTGCCGGAATCGATGCTGGCCGAAAAGATCGAGAAGTGGGAGAGTGCTTTGCCCGATTTTATTAAGCTTGCCTATCTTCCAAGTGCGCTGTCAGTTCGTCTCCGATTAAGTGCTTATGGAACCGATCAGGAAATGCTTGAAACTGAAATTAACAAACAGGTTGAAGATTTGCTAACCATTATTCCTGAAAATGTATTTGGGTTTGATGACGAAAATATGGCGCTTGTAATTGGTCGGATGTTGGAGAAAGCTTCCCAAACCTTGGCTGTGGCCGAAAGTTGTACAGGTGGAAATATTGCTCATTTTATTACATCCAATTCAGGAAGTTCTGCCTATTTTAAAGGTGGTGTGATTGCATATTCCAACGAAATAAAAACAAAACTACTCGATGTTCCGGCAGAAATGATTAAAAATTACGGGGCTGTCAGTCAGCAGGTGGCAGAAGCAATGGCCATAGGAGCCCAAAAAGCATTGAATGCAGACTACTCTATTTCAACTACCGGAATAGCCGGGCCGGATGGTGGAACATCCGAAAAACCGGTCGGAACAGTCTGGATTGCAGTCGCCGGACCTTCAGGAGTTAAAAGCGAAAAGTTTATTTTCAGACATAACCGCGAACGAAATATAATACGCTCAACACAAACTGCGTTGAATCTTTTGCGTAATCTCATTTTAACCGATAATAAAGTATAGAAATGAAAAAAATACTCATAGCAATTGGAATCATCGTTTTGATTGTTGGAATTCTGGCAGCTTTGCCGTTTCTGTATAAAGACAAACTGCTTGCAAAGGTTAAAAGCACAATAAACAAGCAAGTGAATGCAAAAGTGGATTTTGCAGAATTTAATTTGTCAGTCTTTTCTGAGTTTCCAAAAGTAAAACTGGAACTTCAGGGATTAACTGTTATTGGGATTAAAGAGTTTTCGAACGATACAATCCTTTCCGCTAGTTCCATCTCGACCAATATTTCGCTGATGGAAATGATCAGGGGCGAAAATTTAGAACTGAAAATTCTGAACATTGACAATCCCAAAATCAGTTTGGTGGCCAATCCTTCAGGAGCAGTAAACTGGGATATTGCCAAAACGCAGGAAACAGCGGCAGCAACTTCCGGAGAAGTTTCGGGCACTGATGAAGCTTTTAAAATGAAATTGAACGATATTCAGGTGAAAAACCTGAATTTGTTATACAACGACAAAGCCATGCCCATGAAATTATGGGTGAAAAACTCGAACCTGAGTTCAACAGGCGAAGTGGACGGAACGCTCACAACCTTTGATATGAAGGGTGAAGTTGATGAGTTTATTTTTGAATACGATTCGGTTCAGTACATTTCGAAAACCAAATTGAAAGCTGAAACTTTACTGAAAGTTGATTACGAAAAGATGGACTTTGTTTTTGACCGCGGTAAACTAATGGTAAACAATCTGCCGTTGGAAGTGAACGGTTCGTTTTCGATGCCAAACGACAGCATGTTGTTTGATTTGGCTTTTAGGAGCGAAAAAAGCGATTTTGCTACGATACTGGCTTTGGTACCTGCTGATTATCAGAAATACCTTGAAAAAGCGACTATGACCGGTGCTGCTGAATTTAAAGGTTCGGTGAAAGGATTGTATTACAACGAAATATATCCGGCTATCGATGTGCTGCTGGCAGTTACAAATGCAAGTTTTAAATATCAGGAACTTCCCGAAAGTGTTCAGGATATTCAGGTTTTGGCGCAAATTACGAAACCTGAAGGCGACATGAACCTGCTGAAAGTAAACGTAGAAAAAGCACATGCATCGATCAAAAACAACCCGGTTGACCTGACTATGAACATGAGCGAACTGGTGACTGACCCGAATATTGATGCAACTTTTGCCGGAACCATCGATTTTACATCGCTGAAACAGGCCATTCCGATCGACAGTCTTGACATTACTGGGATAATGAAGGCGAAAATGCAGATTGCCGGACGGATGTCGTCCATCGAAAAAAAGGAATATGAAAAATTCAAATCGAACGGGGAAGCGACCATTCAAAATTTCAGGATCAAAAGCACCCAGTTGACCAAACCGGTTGAAATCAGTCAGGGACAAATAAAAGCCAACACTCAAAAAATTACTGTCGATCAGTTTAATGGCAAAATTGGTCAGAGCGATTTTGCTGTCCGGGGAGAGGTGAGCAATTATTTAGCCTATATTTTCAAGAATGATATTTTGAAAGGTAATTTCAATTTAAAATCGGCCTTCATGAATTTTACTGAGTTGTCGAACATCATGAAACCGGCAGCTGAACCGACAACAAAAACGGCAGAGCCGACAGCTGAAGTAAAAACTACTCCGGCTGCTCCGGCTGATTCGGTGGTGGCATTTCAGGTACCCGATAAACTTGATTTAAGTTTCCAGTCTGCGATTCAAAAAGCTGTTTACGATAAAATGTCGCTCAATAATATCAACGGATTGATCAGGGTAAAAGACCAGCGGTTGGAACTCACCAATCTTACGATGGAAATGTTGCAAGGCAAGGTTGCTTTAAATGGTTCATATACAAGTAATAAACAAAATAAACCGTTGTTCGATTTTAAACTCAACATGGAAAACCTCGACTTGCCAACTGCCTATCAATCGCTTAGCACTTTCCAGCGTTATGTGCCAATAGCCTCACGAAGTCAGGGAAAATTTTCTACCCAGTTTGGCCTTTCAGGAATAATGAATGAAAAGATGAACATTGTACCGACAAGCCTGAACGGAGTTGGGATTTTTAATACACTCAACCTGATGATCATTGATTCGCCAATTTTTGACCAGATACGTGGAATCATTAAAAAGGAGAAACTTAAAAATGTCAAAATAGCTGATTTTACTGCTAAATTTCAGTTTGATAATGGCGAGCTAAAGCTTAATCCGTTTAAAACCAACATAGCAGATCAGCAAACAACCATCTACGGAAGTTTATCGGCTGCACGCGAAATAAACCTGACGATGGACTTTCTGGTGAACCGCGAAGATTTGGGATCAGATCTGAACAAAGGGCTGGGAATATTGCCAGGCTCGGAAAATATTAAAATGATCGATGCTTCGGTAATTCTGAAGGGCTCACTTACCAAGCCGGAAGTTTCGCTCGATTTAAGCAAAGCCCGCGCACAAATTGAACAGGAAGTGAAAAAGGCATCGGTCGAACAAATCAAAGGTTCGGTAAAAAAGATTGGCGATGAGCTGAAGAAGTTGTTTAAGTAAGGAAAGCCTCCCCCAAACCCCCTCCGAAAGAGGGGGCTTAAAGAATCGGTATTTGTTAGTATATACTTTTAAATGCTATAAAAAGCATTTCCATTCAGAATTTTCTATGCCTCTAAGTCTCCCCTTTGGGGATACTTAGAGGGGCTTCCTTTCTCCTTCGCTTTGAGGTTTGGAGGGGGCTATCAGCGGCAAAATACTCACCATTGCTGCCACAAAATAACTGATTCCGGCAACCAATAAAGCTGTTTGTAAACTGAAAGTATCGGTGAGGTAACCCAAAATCGGACCGACTACAGCGAAGATGATCCTTATTTCGAAGTTGCGTACCGACAAAATGGTTGCCCTTACTTTTGAGTCGGTATATTGGTTGATGTAATCTTTCAAAACCGGAGTTGCCAAACCACGAACCATGTAAAAACCAAAAAGAATTGCAATTCCAGCCAAACTAATTTCTATTGAAGTCAGAATAAAACCTGCCGAGAGAAGAATCACGATGAGCAGCAAAGTGTTTCTTCGGCCAAGTCTCCGTTCAATCCGGTAGGCAAAAATGGAGAAAACGCCGGTCGAAAGGTTGAGCATTGTCCACAATATGCCAAAAACTGAAACAGGTACACCTGCCTCTTTAAAATAAGGTTGTACGAACCATGCATAAGTAAGTGTTGCTGCTCCTGTAAACGACGAAACCAAGATTGCACTTCTCATTTCAGGTTGCTTATAAGTAAGTTTTACGATTGCCAGAATCTCCTTCATTTTCAAGTGGATTCTCTCCTGAACATGTTTGGGCTCCTTCAGGAAAAATGCGGCTGGAATGGCAATCGCAGCAATAAAAATCTGGAAATAATATGGAGTCCGAAAGCTGATGGTTGCAAGTAATCCACCGGCTACGCCAGCCAACGCTTCAGCAAAATTACCGGCAGAAGTAATTTGACCTTCAAATTTAATGTACTCATTCTCCCGGCTTTTGGCCTTGAGAGAATCGTACAACATGGCCGAATCGGCTCCGGAAACGAAACTGAATCCGACCCCAAGAATAACTTCAGCAATGGCAAAACTGGCAAAATCAGAAGAAACACTGTATATGATGATACCAAGAGTGCCCATTACTGCTCCAAAAAGTAGCGTCCGGCGACATCCCCAAACATCGGCCAGATAACCTGACGGCAATTCGGCAACCACCATAGCAATGGAATAAACCGATTTAAGCAGAAATATTTGCGACATACTGAGTCCATTATCCTGATAAAACAGGACAACAATCGGCATCACAAGGTTAAACCATTTGGCAACCTTGATGAGATATAACTGAAGTATATTTTCCGGCAGGTTTTTCAAACTTAATTTTGCGTAAAAATAGGAATTCCTCGTGACCTTGTTTTCCTAATAAAACAAGATGTATGAAAAAGTGATTTTGTCACTTTCTTACAAAAAGCCATATAAATGTGTAAATTATTAATAAAATTGATTCAAAATACTTCGAAATGATTAATCAGTTGCTATTTTTGTGACGAAAATAAAATCATTTGATAATTTCGATATAAACAACCAATATAAAAAGAAGAATAAATGAAACTATTTATCCCCCAAAATTATCAGCCTTTGCTTGATGTAAATCAGACTGAAAAGGCAATTAAACTTGTGAAAGACAGTTTTCAGCAGGATCTTGCATCCGAATTGCGTTTGCGTCGCGTTACAGCGCCTTTATTTGTGATGAAAGGCACCGGAATCAACGACGATTTAAATGGAATTGAACGCCCTGTGAGCTTTCCTGTGAAAGAATTGGGCGACCTGAAAGCCGAAGTGGTTCAATCACTTGCCAAATGGAAACGCATGACCTTGGCCGACCTGAAAATTGATCTGGGATACGGATTATATACCGACATGAATGCAATCCGTCCTGATGAAGAACTCACAAATATCCATTCTCTCTATGTGGATCAATGGGACTGGGAACGGGTTATTACAGCAGAAGAACGCAATCTTGAATTTCTAAAAAAAATTGTACGGAAAATTTATTCAACATTTTTACGTACCGAGTTTATTGTCTCTGAACATTTCCCTCAAATTAAACCGATACTTCCAGAAGAAATAACCTTCATTCATGCAGAAGAATTAGAAGAGCAGTACCCTACCCTTTCGCCCAAGGAACGGGAACATGAAGCAGCCAAAAAATATGTTGCAGTATTTATTATCGGAATCGGAGGGGTAATGCCCGGAGGCGAAAAACACGACGGTCGTGCACCTGACTATGATGATTGGACTACGCCAACCACCGGTAACCGTAAAGGCTTAAACGGCGACATCCTGGTATGGAATCCGGTAATGGAAACTTCACTTGAATTGTCGTCAATGGGAATCCGTGTTGACAAAGATGCTCTTTTAAAACAACTGACCATCTCCGGAACAGAAGAACGTAAAAATTTATATTGGCATCAACGTTTGCTGAACGATGAGCTCCCACTTTCGATTGGTGGCGGTATCGGGCAATCGCGTTTGTGTATGTATTTTCTGCGGAAAGCACATATTGGCGAAATTCAATCAAGTATTTGGCCCGAAGAAATGAAAACTATCTGCAAGGAGAATAGAATTGAACTGATTTAATTTGTATCTTTGCACCCGCTTTAAAGGATGTCTCGGTAGCTCAGCTGGATAGAGCAACGGCCTTCTAAGCCGTAGGTCTTGGGTTCGAATCCCAACCGGGATACTTCAAAAACAAAAACCTCTCATTCATTTTGAATTGAGAGGTTTTTGTTTTTGTATATTTTTGGTTGACGTAGGGACAAAAAAATCCGCACTAATTCTATTGTAAAAATCCCAGATTACAGGATTTGAGTGCCCAACTGATCAAACTTCCTACGGTAGAAAAACTACTCCCGCCGAAGCGGTACTGGGCCTGTTTTAGCAGTCAAAAGCGTGCTCGGGTCAATTAAAAATGTTGAATTTTCCAAATGATGAATTAATGCGGATAATATCCTTTGACGTATGTGTTAGAACGATTTGTTGATACCAAAGATATGTGCTCATTTCCAAATTTCCAATTAAATCGGGTGATTTAATAACATGTTGACAATATCTGGCTGATTACCAGAACGCTTACGTATCATATTTTTAACCAGTATAACTTTTTATGCTTCTAATCGTAAAAAAATCGTTACTTTATGCGGATTGCGCAATATTCAGCCTTTTCTACCTTCAAAAAAAAACTTCAAAATAGTCGGTATTTTTATGCTATTTATTTTGCCAGTGAAAAAAGTAGTTCTATATTTGCACGCACATTCACAAAGGCTGAATGACTAGTGAAATCAAGAGAAATCGCTGGTGGAAATTAAAGATTGAAGTAGAATTAATTCTGTTACAATACCAAGGAGAGATGGGTGAGTGGCTGAAACCACCGGTTTGCTAAACCGACGTACGGGTCATTCTGTACCGGGGGTTCGAACCCCCCTCTCTCCGCATTAAAATATTGAAATTATTATCGGGGTGTAGTACAGTTGGTAGTATGCCTGGTTTGGGACCAGGAGGTCGTCGGTTCGAGTCCGGCCACCCCGACAAAGTTTTGAAGAATCTGTGAATCAGTTGTTTATGAAGAAATAGACAACTTTTTCAGATTAAAATAGACAAAAATAGACAAGTTTGATTTCGTGGTGATTTATTGAAAAATGTTTCAAACATTTAAGATTGTATCATCATGAAAAAACAAAAATTTTTACGCCTTCCAATTATCTGCGATGCAGGAGGCGATCTTTCAAAAAATTGGTTCGTTGAATTTTATTGCCGAAACCCAAAAAACGGCAAGTTTGAAAGACAAAAAATTTACAAAGGCATAAATATCTATCATACTGATTTCAAACGCAGAAAAGCTGCTAATGAAATTTGTTATTTTTATACAGATAAACTTCGTAATGGATGGAGTCCCTATATTGACAACACTGTCATTTACAGTGATAATCTGCAATTTCAGACCCACATAAAGAATTACCGAAATGCCCAATCTAAAAATGGCACTTTCTGTTTCTATTCTTCAAAATTTTTAGACTTCATTAAAAACAGTGTTAATCCCACAGGCACTCTACCCACGTATAGAAGCAAACTGAGGATGTTCAATGCCTGGCTTGAATGGAAAGGAATTGCTGACAATGATATTTCATACATCGAACAACCAATAATGTATGATTTTTTCTATTATATCATTAACAGTCTTGAACGTTCTGCCATTACAGTAAAAAAATACAGGCAAAATTTGAGTGCAGTCTTTGAGTATGTAAGAAAGGAACGCAAACTATTTACCAATCCATGTTTTGATTTGCCAGCAACAAAACAGCAAGCCGGGTTGTGTAATGCAGCGAAGCGGAATGCAACGGTCAGGTGAAGCATGTGAAATGAGGGGACCGGCCTGCTGCAAGCATGGGGAACGCGAAAATGAGAAAGGGATTGGTGGATAATTGTATGTTGTTTTGTTCTTTGGCCGGACATATCTTTTTTTTCTGTCCTTTAGCCGGACTGGCTCTTCCTTTTCCATTCGATGAATAGGAAGCAAAAATCTTGTCAAAACGAACCCTCCGCCGGGCCCTTCGATAATGACTCAGGGTAAAACGTTTTGACGGCCTACGCACTCGCTTCGAATGGAGTCCTTCTGAAATTAAAAGATTACTCTTTTGTTCCTTTTTTTATGATGAAAAAATGCGGAAGTATTGTGAAGTGCGGGTGAGGAAAGGTTTGGATGCTTCCGAAGGAAACTTGCAAACGTGGGTTGCTGAAGCTGGGCGGGTAACAGAATGAACTGCGCTTATGGCATCCAGAAACAAATCCGGTGAACTCTCATTGGGTTGTTCATTGCCTTCCAATCCGTGTAAACTCTCCTCAATCGACATAACTAACTGTTACAATTGTTTATACTCATGATTAGTATTTAATCAATTCTTGCGATTGAAATATACAGAAAGTGTTGTACTGCGACAAGAATGTGACTACCTATTTTTCAATTCATTCATATAGTTGATATAGGGATCAATTTTCTTTTGATCATCCAGGGGTTCAATTTTTTCAATCGTGTTGTCCGGGCGAAAACACCAGGACTTGAAAAATTCCATCATCCGAATTGAGAAAACTGAACTATATCGAATGTAGCTTTTCAGTCTATTACTGCGATTAAAATTGAATGATAAACATTTCACATTTACTCCCCATTAAAACATAGCCAACCATAAGCACAACTTAGAAATAAACTT